>NZ_PUGA01000048.1:0-44476 GCF_003236725.1 Pantoea sp. ARC270 | reverse complement strand
GTATTCATATCTGGCGGCCGGAGCAGTGCGTTGGCGAAATCAAACTGCCGGGCTGCACGGTCAGTCTGGGTCTGGATGAACTGGATATTTCCGGTGCCAAAGCGCGTGGCGCAAAAACCCTGGTGCTGGGCACGGCTAACGCAGGCGGCTATCTGCCTGCGCACTGGCTGGATACGGTGAAAAGTGCCATTAAAGCAGGCATGAATGTGGCCAGTGGTCTGCACCACCGTCTGGTAGATGAGCCGGAACTGGTCGCGCTTGCGCAGGCGTCGGGCGTTGCGCTGTTTGACCTGCGCCATATGCGTCCGGCGCTTAATGTTGGCAGCGGCAAGAAGCGTTCAGGTAAGCGCATCCTGACAGTGGGCACGGACTGCTCAGTGGGCAAGATGTACACCTCCCTGGCGCTGGAAGCGGCGATGCGTGCACGCGGCATGAAAGCGGATTTTCGCGCCACGGGCCAGACCGGCATTCTGGTCGCGGGTGAGGGCATTGCTGTGGATGCGGTCATCGCGGATTTTATTGCCGGCGCTGCTGAAGCGCTGTCACCCGCGAATGACGCGGACCACTGGGACATCGTCGAAGGGCAGGGCTCACTGTTCCATCCCTCTTATGCAGGCGTGAGTATGGGGCTGATGCACGGCGCGCAACCGCACTGGCTGGTCATGTGTCATGAAATGGGACGCCCGCATATGCGTCATCTGCCCCACCAGCCGATGGTCAGCCTGAAGGAATGCGTTGAAGCCAATCTGCGCGCCGCGCAGGTGACCAGTGAGTCGGTGCAGCTCGCGGGCTTTGCGATTAACACCTCAAATTACAGCGAAGAAGAGGCGCTCGCGTATTGCGCTGAAATCACCGCTGAGTTTGGCCTGCCGGCAACCGATCCTGTGCGTTTTGGTATCGACGGGATCGCCGCGCTGCTTCAGGAGCGTGGCTGAAATGAGAACATTGCAGATCGATGTGGTGGAGCTGCCGCTGGCGCGCCCCTTTGCCATCTCGCGTGGAACCCGGACCGTCGTGACGGTCATCCGGGTCACCCTGCAGCAAAACGGGTTCATCGGGCAGGGCGAATGCACTCCGACGGCCCGCTACGGTGAGACGCCCGAAAGCGTGCAGGCGATGCTTGAAGCCGTGCGTGCTGAGGTGGAGGCGGGCCTGAGCCATGACGATCTGCAACAGCGCTTACCCGCAGGCGCCGCGCGCAACGTGCTGGACTGTGCGCTATGGCGACTCGACGCCGCACGGACGCATCAGACGCTGTGGCAGAAGAGCCAGTGCCCTCAGCCACCGTCGGTGGTGACGGCCGAAACCCTCAGCCTCGACACGCAGGAAAATATGGCGCTCGCGGCGGCAGAGGCCGTCTCACGCGGGGCCATCCTGCTCAAAATTAAGCTCGACCGTGATGCGGTTCTGGAAAAGGTCGCCGCGATCCGTGCGGCGGCACCGCGCGCCACGCTCATTATTGATGCCAATGAAGCCTGGTCGGGGCTGGACCTGGAGAGCCTGCTGGTGGCACTGAAGGCCTACAGCATCGCGATGGTGGAGCAACCGCTGCCCGCCGGGCAGGATCATGACCTGCAACGCTTCAGGCATCCCATCCCGGTCTGTGCGGATGAGAGTTGTCATACGCGGGCGGATATTGCGGAACTGCGCGATCGTTACGAGATGGTCAACATCAAACTCGATAAGTGCGGGGGCCTGACCGAAGCGCTGGCGATGGTGGAGGCGGCCCGGGCGCAGAATATGCGCATTATGGTTGGCTGCATGCTGGGTTCGTCACTGGCGATGGAGGCCGCCTTGCCCGTCGCGGTCAATGCGGAGTTCATCGACCTGGATGGCCCCATCTGGCTGGCCGCCGACAGTTCTCCTTTTTTGAGCTACTCCCAGGGCCGCATCTGGCTATAACTTTGCGAGGCGACGATGACGGACACACGACTTACCTCTTTTGCAGCGCGCACAGCCTCTGCCTCTCCCGTGCTGGCGATTCAGGATCTCAGCGTCTCGTTTCGGGGACGCAGCGGTGAGAATCAGGCTCTCAGGGGGATCAGTTTTGCCATCAATCCGGGTGAGATTGTCGCCGTGGTGGGTGAAAGCGGCTCCGGTAAATCTGTCACGTCACTGGCGGTGATGGGCTTACTGGCAAACGGCGGCCGTGTCGATCGCGGCAGCATGCAGTTTCGCGATCGCAGTGGAAACGTGCACGCGCTGGAAACGCTGGATGAGAATCAGCGTCGCGCGTTACGGGGCCGTGAAATGGCGATGATCTTTCAGGAGCCCATGACCTCGCTGAATCCGGTGCTGCGCATTGACGATCAGCTGACCGAAGCGTTACGCGATCACCAGCAGTGCAGCAGAAAAGAGGCGCAGGCGCGCGTGCGTGAACTGCTGCGACAGGTGCGCATCGCCGATGTGGATCGCGTCATGAAAAGCTATCCGCACTCGCTGTCCGGCGGCATGCGGCAGCGTGTCATGATTGCGCAGGCGCTGGCCTGTGACCCGCAGCTCCTGATCGCCGACGAGCCGACCACCGCGCTGGATGTCACCGTGCAGGCGCGTATTCTGCATATCCTGCGGGAACTGCAACGCGAAAAACAGATGGCGGTGCTGTTTATCACGCATGATATGGGCGTGGTGGCAGAAATCGCCGATCGGGTGGTGGTGATGCTGCGCGGCGAAGTCATCGAGCAGGGCACCGTCTCTGAGATTTTTGCCGCTCCGCAGCACGCTTATACCAAAGCATTACTGGCGGCCGTGCCCAGACTCGGTGATATGCGGGAGCACAACTGGCCGCAACGTTTTCCTCTGCCGGGTGCCCGCGACGCGGTGCAACGCGAACAGCAGACCGCGCGCTACGACGTGGCGCCGCTGCTCGATGTGCGCGGGTTGAAAGTCTATTACCCGATCCGCAGCGGCATCTTATCGAGCCTGACGCACCATGTACATGCGGTCGAGCAGATTGATTTCACGCTGTGGCCCGGTGAAACCCTGGCCATCGTGGGTGAAAGCGGCTGCGGCAAATCGACCACCGGACGCGCACTGATGCGCCTCATCAGCAGTGAGGCCGAAAGCATTCACTTTGAGGGAAGAGAGATCTCCGACCTGAAAGAGGCGGCATTCCAGCCGCTCCGCCGTGAAATTCAGATGGTCTTTCAGGATCCCTACGCCTCACTGAATCCCCGCCTGACCGTGGGTTTCACCATCGCCGAGCCATTGCTCCTGCACGGCATCGTGAAATCGCTGGAGGAGGCTTCGCCGCAGATCGATGCGTTACTGAAGAGCGTCGGCCTGCTGCCGGAGCATGCGCGTCGCTATCCGCATGAATTTTCGGGCGGGCAGCGTCAGCGGATTGCCATCGCCCGCGCCATGGCACTGAAGCCGAAAGTCATTATCGCCGACGAGGCGGTCTCAGCCCTCGACGTCTCAATTCAGGCGCAGGTGGTCAATCTGATGATGGACCTCCAGCAGCAGACCGGCGTGGCGTGGATCTTCATCTCTCACGATATGGCGGTGGTAGAGCGCATTGCGAATCGCGTGGCGGTGATGTACCTCGGCCAGATTGTGGAGCTTGGACCGCGCCAGTCGGTATTTAATCATCCGCAGCACCCCTATACCCAGCGTCTGCTGGCCTCCGTGCCGGTAGCCGATCCTGAGAACCGTCAGCCCCGCCTTGTCGATGACAGCGAGATCCCTTCGCCGTTACGTAAGGTGGGCGAAACGGTCACTAAGCCCCGTTATCGACAGGTTGCGCCTCTGCACTGGGTCGCTGACGGCATTGCATTGCGATAATCCTCAACGACCAGGAGATTTCATGAAACCCATTTTTCGCCGTACCTCACTAGCCTTCGCCCTGACGACGATGCTGGTCTCTGCTGCGCAGGCGCAGGATCTGCGTATCTCCATGTATGCCGATATCACGGGGCTGGACCCGCACGACACCTCGGATAACATCAGCTACTCCGTACAGAGCGGTATCTTTGAACGCCTGTTCCAGTTTGATCCGCAGATGAAGCTGCAACCCTGGCTGGCGACCGGTTATACCGCCAATGAGAGCGCGACCGAATTTACCCTGACGCTGCGCAAGGGCGTCACCTTCCAGGATGGCACCCCTTTTGATGCGGAAGCCGTCAAAGCCAACCTCGATCGTCTGGCTGACCAGAAAAAAGGGCTGAAGCGTAACAGCCTCTACAAAATGATCGACAGGGTGACGGTGCTGGCACCCGACCAGGTCAGAATCGACCTGAATCAGTCGTTCGGGGCTTTTATTAACACGCTGGCGCACCCCTCGGCGGTGATGTGGAGCCCGGCGATCCTGAAGCAATACCCGGACGAAGCCCAGCTCCGGCTGCATCCGGTAGGAACCGGTCCGTTTAAATTTGTCGACTGGAAACCGGGCAAAGCCGTGACGATGGCGAAGTATGCGGGTTACTGGCAGGCGGGGTGGCCGAAAGTCGACCAGGTGATCTTCTCGCCGAGCCCGGAAGATGCGACACGCGTTGCGGCTTTAAAATCGGGGCAGGTGGATGCCATCTGGCCACTGCCGTCCGACCTCCTTGCGGCGGTGCAGCAGGACAGCCATCTGACGGTGCAGCGCGATCCGAGCATCTATCTCTATTACATGGCGATGAACACGCAGCATAAGCCGCTGGCGGATGTTCGCGTGCGTCAGGCCATCAACTATGCAATTGACCGTAATCTGTGGCTGAAAGTGGCCTTTGCCGGTCTGGGCAAACCGGCCACCTCGGCTATGCCGGAAGGGGTGCAGTTCTATCAGAAACAAACGGATCCCGATTACCACTATGCACCCGATAAGGCTAAAGCCCTGCTGAAAGCGGCAGGCTATCCGCAGGGGCTGGATCTCAAGCTCTGGGTCACCAATGCCACGGCCGCCGTGCGAGCCGGTCAGGTGCTGAAGGCGCAGCTGGCCGCGGTGGGTATTCGTGCCACGGTTACCCCGATGGATTCGGGAACGCGCAATGCGAAATTGTGGGGCGTGAAGGATCCGAAAATGGCGGAGTTTGACCTCTATTATGGCGGCTGGTCGACCTCTACCGGCGATGCGGACTGGGCGCTGCGCCCGCTGTTTGCCACCGAGTCCTGGGTGCCGACCTCCTATAATGTCTCCTACTTCAGCAACCCGGAAGTGGACAAAGCGATCGCCGCCGGGCTGGTGACGGCCGATGCGGCGAAGCGTGGCATCGCCTATGCGCAGGCCCAGACGGCGCTATGGAAAGCGGCACCGGTAGCCTTTCTTGGCACGCCAGACAACCTGGTGGGCAAGCGGAGCAACCTGAGCGGCGTTTCAATGCTGCCTGATGGCAATTTCATATTCACTCAGGCGTCCTTTAAATAAGACGATTTCTTCCTCCACGCCCCTGACCTCATGCGGGAGAGGGGCGTGGAAAGGCCCGTCGCACCTCTGTTTCAGGGAATCGCATGTTTGCATACATCCTTCGCCGATTGCTCGAGATGATCCCGGTTTTGCTGGTGGTCTCGCTGCTGGTTTTCGGTTTTATCAAGCTGCTGCCGGGCGATCCGGCGCGCATCTATGCCGGACCGGATGCGCCCATCGAGGCGGTAGAGGCGGCACGTCAGCATCTCGGGCTGAACGATCCGCTGCCGCAGCAGTATCTCCACTGGGTCGGCAGCCTGCTGCAGGGCGATCTCGGCATCACCTACCGCACGCAGCAACCGGTGCGGGAGGTGATCGCGCAGGGATTCATGCCGACACTGTGGCTCGCCCTCGCAGGGTTTACCTGGTCCGTGATCCTCGGCCTGCTCTTCGGCGTTCTGGCGGCGCTGAAACGGGGGAAATGGCAGGACTGGACATTGATGAGCGTGGCCGTCGGCGGCATCTCCATGCCCGCCTTCTGGCTGGGGCTGCTGCTGATCCAGTTCGTCGCGATGCCCTCTGGACTCTTTTCGGTCAGCGGCTTTAACAGGGCCAGCGATATTGTCCTGCCTGCCATCACCCTGGGGTCGTCGGTGGCGGCCGTGATGGCGCGCTTCACCCGCTCGGCCTTTCTTGAGGTGGCGCAGGAAGATTACGTGCGCACCGCAAAAGCGAAAGGGCTGCGAAAACGGCTGGTGACGTGGAAACATGTGATGCGCAACGCACTCATCCCGGTGATCACCATGCTGGGCCTGCAGTTCGGTTTTCTGCTGGGGGGCTCTATCGTCGTGGAGAGCGTCTTCAACTGGCCTGGTCTGGGCTGGTTACTGATTGAGTCGATCAAGGCGCAGGACCAGCCGGTCATTCAGGCGCTGGTGATGCTGTTCGTGTTTGAATTTATCGTGATTAACCTGCTGGTCGATCTGCTCTATGCAGTCGTCAATCCGGCCATTCGTCTGCGACAGGAGCCGAGATGAGTTCGTCATCACTGACTGAAAACCCGCCACAGATCATTCGTTCACCCTTGCGCGACTTCCTGCACGCCTTCGTGCGTAATCCCCTGGCGCTGGTGTCGGGCGGATTTGTGCTGCTGCTGATCGTGGTCGCTCTCTTTGCGCCCTGGCTGGCTCCCTGGGACCCGATGGCACCGGACTGGATGGCGTTATCGTCGCCGCCTACGGCCGCCCACTGGATGGGGACCGACGAGCTGGGACGTGACCTGCTGAGCCGGATTATTTACGGCGCCCGCATCTCGCTCTATGTCGGGGTACTGTCGGTCACGCTGGGCATGATCGTCGGGGTGATTCTGGGTTTACTGGCCGGCTACTACGGTCGCTGGATCGATATGCTGATTATGCGCGGCGCCGACGTGCTGTTCGCCTTTCCCGGCATGCTGCTGGCGATTGCGGTGGTGGCGCTGCTGGGAACGGGCCTGAACAATGTCATCATCGCGGTCGCGGTGTTCAGCGTACCGGTCTTTGCCCGTATCGTGCGTGCTTCGACGCTTTCACTGCGACAGGCGGCGTATGTTGAGGCGGTGCGCTGCGCCGGTGCGCCAGACCGGGTGATTATTCTGCGGCATATTCTGCCCGGCACGCTCTCCAGCGTGATTGTCTATTTCACCATGCGCATTGGCACCAGTATTCTCACGGCAGCGGGCCTGAGCTTTATCGGACTGGGCCCGGAACCTGACGTGCCTGAATGGGGCAATATTCTGGCGATGAGCCGCAGCATGATGATGGCCGGGGCCTGGCATATGAGCGTCTTTCCGGGGCTGGCGATCTTTCTGACCGTGCTGGCCTTTAACCTGCTTGGGGATGCGCTGCGCGACACCCTCGATCCCAAACTCAAGGGCTGACGATGAATTTTCAACATGTGCAGCGCACGCTGCTGCTGGAGCGCTGGCGTGAGACGCGTCAGCTGGGTCAGCCGCGCAGCGCCTGCGGAGCCACTAATCGCATCAGCGATGTGACGGGCGTGCGGGTCGGCCACTCTACGCTGAATGCAGGTGAGATTCAGACAGGCGTCACCGCTATCGTGCCGCCCGGCGACAATCTGTTTCTGACGCCGCTGCCGTGCGGGGCAGAGGTCCTGAACGGGTTTGCCAAACCGGTCGGGCTGGTTCAGATCGAGGAGCTTGGCGTGCTGCAGACGCCAATTCTGCTCAGCAACACGCTGGCGGTCGGCACGCTGTTTACCACGCTGGTACGGGATGCCATCCGTCGCAACCCGGAGCTGGGGCGAACGCTGCCAACGGTCAATCCCCTGGCGCTGGAGTGTAACGATGGCTGGCTCAACGATATTCAGGCACTGGCTGTCAGCGAGGCGATGGCGCAGACGGCCCTGCAGACCGCCTCAGCCGACTTCGCGCGCGGCAGCGTCGGGGCCGGACGCGGCATGAGCTGTTTCAGCCTGAAAGGGGGGATCGGCACCGCTTCGCGGCTGATCCCCTCGCTCAGCGCCACGCTTGGCGTGCTGGTGCTGGCCAATTTTGGTGCCCTGGAGGCCCTGACGCTCGATGGCGTGCGGGCCGGTGAGATGATTGCGCCGCTGCTGCCAGGCCACACGCCGCAGCGCGATGCCGGTTCTGTCATCATCATCATGGCAACGGATGCGCCGCTGGAGGCGCGACAGTTAAAGCGCCTCGCGAAGCGCGCCGGTGCCGGCCTGGGACGGCTGGGCAGCCACTGGGGCCACGGCTCGGGCGACATTGCGGTGGCGTTTTCAACGCAACCGCTGCCGCAACCGCCACAGGAGGAGCAGCTGGAGCCGCTGCTTGCCGCCGCGGCCGATGCCACCGAACAGGCTGTACTGGACGCCCTGTTGAGCGCGGAGGCCGTGACCGGCTTTCGGGGTCATCATCGGCCCTCACTGACTCAGATACTGGACAGGTTAACCTCATGAAAATTTTTATCTCTGCCGATATCGAAGGCATTGCGGGCGTCATGTGCCCGGAGCAGTGCACCCCAGGCAACCCGGAGTACCAGCTGGCCCGGGGGCTGATGGAGCAGGAAGTCAATGCTGCGATTGAGGGCGCTTTCGCGGGCGGCGCCACGGACGTGGTGGTTGCAGACAGCCATGCCCGGATGACCAACCTGCGGGCGGAAAATATCGATTCCCGCGCCCGGCTGGTGCAGGGCAAACCTCGCGGGCTGTCGATGGTGGAAGGCATTGAACAGCAGCAGTTCGACGGCTTATTTCTGGTGGGCTATCACAGTGCCGCGGGTGAACCCGGCGTGCTGGCGCATACCATTAACGGCCGGGCATTCTGGCGTATCCATATCAATGGTCTGGTGATGGGCGAAACCGATATTTACGCCGCCGCCGCGGCTGAGCAGGGCACGCCACTGCTGCTGGTGACGGGCGACGATCAACTGCAGGGCTGGATAGCGGAACACTACCCGACGGTCGATTACGTCTGTGTCAAACGCGCCATTTCCCACACCTGCGCGGAATCGATCAGCCCTCACGCCGCGCAGCGTGCGATTGCTGCCGCGGCACGCACCGCATTGCAGCATCAGCCTCAGGTGAGCACGACCCGCCTGACGGCACCCTACGCGATGCGGCTGCAGGCCAGCAGGCCGGTGCTGGCCGATCTGTTCTGCCTGATCCCCGGCGTCACGCGTCTTGATGGTGTCACCGTCGGCTATCGGGCGGAGAAAATGGCGACGTTAATCAGCCTGCTCAGTGCCTTCTCTTATCTGGCGACGACCCAGTCGTAGCGACATTACCCCGTAGATGTAACCCTGTCTGTGAGGCGGGTAACTGCCTCCTCTCTGGCTTTGCGGTACAGTTTTTGCATGAGGAGACGATTCGCCTCTCCTCCGCCCGGACCTGATCAGGCCACCTGGCGGAGGCGCCTTTATTCGCTATTCCATCCAGGGTAAAAATTATGCGGCTCCGCCATATAGAGGTCTTTCAGGCCATCGTTCAGACCGGCAGCATCAGCGCAGCGGCGCGCCTGCTGAATGTGTCGCAGCCGAACATCAGCCGGGTGCTGAATCACGCTGAGCAGCAGCTGGGGTTTGCGCTGTTTGAACGCCGTATTCAGGGGATGAGCGTGACAGCAGAGGGGCGGCGCCTGCTGCCGGAAATCGACGAACTCTGTCAGCGCCTGCAATCCATTACTCAGCTCGCCGAACAGCTGCGGCGCGGCGAAGGGCAGTTAGTGCGCGTCGGGGCGGCTCACGCATTTGGTCAGATGGTGATGGCTCCCGCCCTGGTGACCTGGCGGCAGCAGATGGCCTCTGTCAGCGTTGAACTGGTCACCGAGCACTTCAGTACCTTATGCCAGATGATCCTGGAGAATCAGCTCGATTTTGCCCTGGTTTTCGGTCAGCAGGTCGACGCGGCTCTGCTGGCTGAACCCCTGTTTCACTCCTCCATGGTGGCGCTGCTGCCACGTCATCATCCCCAGGCTGACCCCGTTACGCTGGCGTGGTTATGCGACAACAATCTGCTGATGATGCAGGCCCAGGACCCTTTAGGGCGCGTGCTCCATCGTGCGCTGCGCGATAAAAAACTGAATCCCGCCGTGTCGTTATCGATCAAAACCTACTCGGTCATCGCGGATATGGTGCTGGCGGGCGGCGGCGTGGGCGTCGTGGATCTCTTCACCGCCTGCCGCTATGCCGACCAGCTGAAATTGCTGCCCGTGGCCCAGCCCCTGCCGTTTGAAGTGATGCTGATCAGCCGGCGCGACCTGCCTCAGTCGCAGTCCACGCTGCAGCTTAAGCAGGTGATCCGCAACCGACTGTGGGAGATTGCCCGGCAGTGTGAAACGCAGTTTATTGCTGGCTGAGACGTCGCGCATTCCCGCGTCCCGACAGGGCGTTTTATGATGTGCATCACAAAACCTTAAGAATGTCGCTCAGGTATGAAACCGGACTCGCGCCTGCCGCACTCAACTCTCACGTTGCGGGGTGAGTCACTCACTTCGCAAGTCATCAACTGACCGGTTGCTGGTAACCGGCACAACCTGGCGGAGTGAGAATGATGGATGGAATCAGAAGTCACGGGCGCACACCTGCATCCGGACATGAGGAGATCGCCCTGCGGTCACGTACGACGGCGTCGACCGGCGCAGCGGCGGGCGTTGATGCCGCCGCGGCAAACCGGCTACAGGAGATTGCGCGTATTGAGCAGGTCCTGAAAAATGAATCCAGTAGTGCCGACGGCGTGCACGAACACATGCAGCGGGTCGCTGTCACGCTACATGATGAAATGGGGCAGACTGCAGATAATGTCAGCGATGTGCTTAAACACGCCCGCGACAGTGACAGACGAACATCGGCACTCGCCGAGTCTGCGATAGGGCTGGCTTACGGACTTTCCGGCGTGCCCGGTGACCTGGCGGGTAAGTTGCTGGCACATCAGCTCAATCTGGAGCCGGGCACCAAAGCACACGATTTTGTGACAGGTCTCACCGCTGGACTGACGGCGGTCGCCTTCAAGGCGGTTGTCTCTAAACTTGTCGATAACAGCCTTAAAGAGGGTAAGTGGATGCAGGCTGACGAAAATTACCTCGAACCCTTTATGCAGGAGGTAATGAAAAGGCACGACACGCTGGGGCATAAGACACAGCAGGCGGCGCTGGGAGGGACAGGGTATAACCTGCGCAACCCGATTAACGCAGCGATCTCCGCGGGTACACAGACACTCGCAGAAAACGCGCCGGGTGCGCAACCCATGAGTATCCTGAAGAGTGCAGGTAAAGCGGCTTATCTTGGCAGTCAGATGGCCAGTATGGCCTTAACCTACGGTGCCGGGGCGGCAAGTGGGGTTGCGCAGAACCGTTTCGACCGCCTGAATAACGCGGAGTACTTATTTGGCCGCACTGACTGGCAGGAACGTTATAACGCCTTAGCCAGCGGGCAGGGGCATAGCGCGCAAGGTGGCCGTTTTGATGCTCTGATGAACAATGCGAAGACGCCAAAAACCTGGTGCAGTGCCGTGCGAAATCTTGTCGCGCTCTCTCAGCTGGTTGAAGGCTTCGCGTTGGGCGGCGGGCTGGGACTGGCAAATATGTCGAAAAGAGGCGCGAGTGAGGCTATGGCATCGTCTATGGCCAAAGGGCTGGGCAGTATCGAGGAGGTCATGAAAAATCCGGCTAACCGCGCCGTGCGTGAACTTGCAGGTCAGGGGGCCTATATCCCGGTGGCGGCGGCGGCCTATTTTTCACAGGGGGCGGCCGCCATTGCCTATGATGAGCTGAAAAAAGCGGTGAAAAACAAACTGGGTCTGAATGACGAAGGCAATACAGGCTCTTCATCATCTGCCGTCACTGACACCACGGACGGTGACGCCCATACCGCTTCGGGCGCAGGAACACCTGAAGGTTCGCCTGCGCCAGATGGCAGCGCCGGAGCGAGCCTGCATGAATCAATGCCAGCCTCAGACGCGGATGCCAGGGCGGCATCCCCGGCCGGAACGCCAGCGCCAGGTGAAAGAACCGGAACCGCAACGCCGTCAGAAGCAGACGTGTCGGACAGCGGCAGTGTGCAGTCGGGCTATTCCGGCGAGCTGAGAAACAGCCCGCCAGCACGCTCACAACAGATGCACGAGACGGGCGATACCCATGCCTGGTGGAAAGAGTTCCCCTCGACGGAAGCGATAAAGTCAGATCCGAAAGAGCATACCGAGGCTGATAAGGCAGCCCTTGATGCGTTGCTGAACGTAGAAACAGCCAGCATGGAGGAGCGTATCGAAGAGATGATCCCGCTGTCAGACGCCTTAACCTCGTTGTCTGCCTCATCAGACGCCGCCGGGCCAGCCGCAGGATCGCCAGAACCGGCAGCCCCGGCAGCAGCCGCTCCGGCAGAAGCCGCCGAACCGAAAAAACCTTCCTGATACCTCCCGTCTGAAAGCCGCAGCGATGCGGCTTTTTTTATGCCTGAATTGTGTGGCCTCACATGTCCGCCGTAACCCGCATCTGCGCTGTCCACCCCCGGAAGCGCGCGTTATGGCGGGCACGCTACCGGCCTGAGCAAAAAAAAGTCCCTGTATCAGCTACAGGGACAAACGTCAGCTGCCAGAGATCAGGCAAACGGTGGCGGATCGTTCTTTCCTTTTCCGCCGGCATTCTCCATCGCAATCTGCACGGTATCGGTGGCTGCCGTAATGCCCCAGCCAACCGGCCCTCGTGCTGCACTCAGTCCGCCTTCGGCGAGTCCTTTCAGGCCGCCGGTAAAGACTTCACCCACGTTACGCGCCTCACCAATATTGTTAAAGAAAGGCGCAGCAACAGATTTCAGGATGGGGATGTTCGACAATATCTTGCCAAACTCACCCATCCCCCACTGGAAGTTATCTTTATTGGTTCCATCCGGACGCACATGTGTATCGTTCGTCTGTGGCAGCTGTTTATTCTCCGGCAGCATCTTCAGCCCCTGCTCGGCGATATCCTTCAGTACACCCGCCTCGGTACCGTGGCGGGCGTCGCCATCTCTGGTGATGCCCTCAATCTTGTCGTTCGCTGAGATCTCTTTTCGCTCGCTGCCGTCGCGGGCGTTAAGACCTTTGATGCTGTTCAGCACGCAGGCCATGTTATAGGCTGCATCAGCACGACTCTTCGGATCCTTATTGGCATCCGTCCAGTCGCCGAAGCGCTCCTTAAGCTGCTCGCGCTTGATATCTTTCTGATTGCCGAGGTTTTTCAGCACTGGATTCTCATCAATGATCTGTTCGGCGCTGCGGTTATCCCCCGGCGGGCGGCCCGTCAGGTTCTCCTCTGTCGGCCTGACGCGGGTGTCCTTCTCACTGCTCCGCACGCCATCGCCCGCTGCCTGCGGAACGTCTTCACCGGCTGTTTCGCTGACAAATAACGCCGTGGGTAGCGCGCCTTCATCAGCGGCGGCCGGATCGACCAGCGCCCCTGAACCCAGCTGGGATAACAGCTGATCCAGCTGGCACGTCGGATCGGTCAGCCCCGCGAGCGGGGTTCCGCCTGCACTGGCCCAGGAGACGGGAAGATCACGTCCCGCACCCGCCAGCGAAGCGCCGGACTGGAAAGCGGGCAAGGGCAGATTACCCGGCAGTTGCCTGCCGGGTGAAAACGCAGGCGTGATGCCGCCTGCGCCAGGTATATTCATCACCATAGAGTTTCCCCTGCATCAGCTTTGCGTATTTTTCCCGGAAGATTGCCCCTCGCCACCGCCCAGCAGCCCCTGCAACAATGAAGAGAGCCCCAACAGCGACAGCAGGTTCTGCATCATGCCACCCTGGCCTCCATTATCCGTTGCGCCCTGACCCGGTGCCTGTGGGGCATTACCGCCGGATTCTCCGCTCTCTGCGCCTTTACCTTTATCAGCCCCCATCATCTGCTGGAGCAGCTGCTGAAGCATCTGCATCAGCTGCTCAAGCGGATTGCCGCTGCTGCTCGCGCCCTGTGACGGCGCCGGGGTCGTCGCTTCCGCCGGCTGCTGCGCTTTGTTTCCCCCGCCCAGCAGCTGTTGCAGGCCGGTCAGCATCATAATCTGCTGCAGTAAGCCACCGCCGCCCAGAGCGTCAGGCGAGCTGGCTCCTTTTGACGGGCTATTGTTCTGGCTGCCGCCTGAACCGGTCAGCGAAGCCAGCGTGCTCAGGCCGCCAAAGGCGTTACTGGCAAACGAGAGGGGGTTGGTTTTCGCATTATCAAGAAAAGATAACGATGATTTACCCGGCTGATCGGGTAAATCAGCTTTACCTGCCGGACTGCCTCCCGCTTTGCCGGGCATTGTGGCCGACGGCAGATCGACTCTGTTCGCATTTGCCGCACCCCCACCCAATCCTGGAATTTTCATGATGTTACTCCTCAGTATTAATCAGTCAGTGATGAAATGGGCAGCTGCTGAAGCCGTAATATTTTGCAATCCTATTTTCTGCCGATTGCACAATTTTACTTTTCAGGCTGATGCTACCTCGCACTGTGAGTGGCGATTGTTCCGGGCTGGTTCCAGGCTGAATATTCTCTTTGTGATACGGGTTCAGATTCTCACCACGCAGAGGCGCCTTCAGGAAAATCATATCTTAATGTTTAATAGGGTTTTTTATTAAATCCTGTAAGGTAATCCTTACCGGCTGCACGTCAATCCCTACAAAACAATAATCCTGGACTGATAGCGGGCCTGGACAGATTGAGTGAGAGTGAAGCCGCGGTAAATTTGTAATTCTTTACATCAGGCTCTGCTTCCGGAATTTCCAAACGTGCTGAATTATCCGCGTGTCTTCTGTAAGACGCGCTTAAGTGAAGCTAACGGAGAATGTATGGTTCGTCTTTACAGGACACAGTCAGGCCAGGCGACTGTTGATGAGGAGAGGGCGGATAGCGTTTTACGTCAGGTTGATTCCCGTCCCTCTGTAGTGACGGGAGATGCCGAACCCGTAACCGATATCCATACCCATCTGTATAAGATTCTGAATACGATTGCGCCATTGAACATCGATGTCTTAATTGAGGGAGAAACGGGCACCGGGAAAGATGCGCTGGCCCAGCGGCTCTATCAGCTGTCCGGCTGTCGCGGCCCGATGGTGCCGGTCAACTGTGCAGCCATTCCGGAAACGCTGGCCGAAAGCGAGCTGTTTGGCGTCATGGCCGGGGCGTATACCGGCGCGAGCAGTTCCCGGGCGGGATATATAGAGAGTGCCAATCACGGCGTGCTGTTTCTGGATGAAATTGACAGTATGCCGCTGACGATGCAGGCCAAGCTGCTGCGCGTCCTGGAGAACCGCGCGGTGGAGCGCCTGGGCAGCACTAAAAGTATCGGACTGGATCTGCGCATCGTTGTCGCCTCGCAGATTCCGCTGGCGCAGCTGGTAGCGCAGGGGCGTTTTCGCCGGGATCTCTTCTTTCGCCTCGACACGATTAAAATTGCCACGCCAACCGTTCGATCACGACCGGAGCTGATTCTGCCGATGTTTCGCCAGTTTACCCAGGAGGCGGCGCTGCGCCTCAATCAGCCACTGCCGCCAGCGTCGCCCGCGCTTGATGAAACCCTGCTGCTGCATAGCTGGCCGGGAAATATCCGCGAGCTGAAAGCGGCGGCTGAACGCTTTGTGCTGGGCCTGCCGCCGCTGTGCAGTGAGATCAGGCAGGAAGGGGGTGGATTACTCAAGGAGAGAATGCGGCGCATTGAGCGCAGCCTGATCCACGACTGCCTGAACCGCCACGATCATCGTATCGACGATGTCATTCTTGAATTAGGTATCCCCAGACGTACCCTCTATCACCGCCTGAAGCTGTTAAAACTTATCGCCTGACCAGTCGCCCGCCTCACCCGGGGTGGGCCAGACGCCTTACCGGCAGAAATATTTACTTTGCGATGGAACCGGATCGCCTCCTTTTTTACTTAATGAAGGCAACACCCAACGACAAATCATCAACGCGAGGAATTATTATGTCAGGTGCGAGCTTACTTTCAAACGGCATCACCAACGCAGCGTCTGCTTACACGCAGGTTGCCGGAGCCTACAGCGGTGCGAAATATATGGTCCGGTCACAGCAGGCGATGGACAAAATGCAGGAAAATCAGGCCGATAAAATGGATCGTGATGTAGAGTTCCAGCGCATTAACGGCATCGCCGAAAGTAATGCGCAGGCTGCCTCTGCGGCTGCCCAGGTCAAAATTCAGTACTAATCCGCTCCGGCAGGGGGCCAGTTCCTGTCTCCCTGCTCTTTCATGCCACAGGAGTGCTACGGATGAAAGTCTCTCAATCTTCTTCACTCACCTCCGAACCGGTTCCCTCAGTTGAGATGTACAGCGATCCGCCGTCGGAGGGGGATATTCAATGGTTTAACGCACAGCTTAATGGCCCGGCACCTGACGGTCACAGTGGGACCGCTCCGGAACCCGGCGTGGTGGGCAATATCCTGCAATCGCTGAGCGGCAACCAGCGTGCGCAAAAAGAGGCCTTTCACGATCTCAGAGTCGCGTCGCGATCCTCCAGTGCGGAAGATTTTTCCCGCGCCAATGCGCAACTCTCTGATTACTACATCGAGAGCCTGATGAACGCCAAAGTGATCGCCAAAACCGTTCAGTCAGTCGACAAAATCAGCAATCTGCAGTGAATCCTATGAATGGCTCTGTAATGAAATGCCTCTGCGCCCTGTGTCTGGCGCTGCTGCTGACCGGCTGTGGCGACCAGACGCAGCTGCACAGTGGACTCTCGGAAAACGATGCCAATGATGTCGTGGCAGAACTGAGCCGCTTTAAGATAGAGGCGGAAAAGCAGGTTTCTAAAGAGGGGGTAAGCGTGAGCGTCGCGCGCGGCGATATCGAGCGGGCGGTCAATATTCTGAATGCCGCCGGACTGCCGCATCAGGCGCGAACCAATCTCGGCGCGGTGTTTCAGAAAAGTGGGGTCATCTCCAGCCCGCTGGAGGAGCGCGCCCGCTATATCTATGCGCTGTCGCAGGAGGTCGAAGCAACCCTGTCACAGATCGATGGCGTCGTGGTGGCGCGCGTGCACGTTGTCCTGCCGGAGCGTATCGCCCCTGGCGAGCCGGTTCAGCCCGCGTCCGCGTCGGTATTTATCAAATATCATGAAAATCTCGATCCGGACAGTATCGAACCGCGTATTCGGCGGCTGGTGGCGACCAGTATTCCGGGGCTGGTCGGCCGCGACGATCGCGACCTGGCGATCGTTTTTGTGCCAGCGAAAGCCTGGCAGGATAAGCCTGAAATAGTGCAGCTGGGGCCGTTTCAGCTTACCCCGGAACGATACGGGATGGTGAAGGTAGTTACAACATGCTTTGGGGTGCTGCTGCTGTTACTGGTGGCCAATGCCTTCATTCGTCAGGCTCTGAGCCGTAAGCGCCTGGCTGCTCAGGCGAAGTGAGGCATGATGCATAACGCTGCACCCGATGAAGAACTGGCTCTGCGCTGGCTGCGCTGGTGGCACACGGAGTGCTGGCTGCAGGCGGATGAAAGCTGGTGTCTGCCACCGCTGGCCCGTTTATCTGTCCCTGTGCAGAGGCAGTATCTGCGTCAGCACGCCTCGTGCTGGCAACATACGCTGGGTATCTCAGGGGAGCTGGCCGCACCCGAGCCGATGGTGCTGGCTATCAGCGATTTGCCCCCTGAGCAGCGCGCGCAACTCCTCATTCTGGTCGCTGAAATTTGCGGCGGGGCCATGCCACTCTCCGCTGAGCTGAAGATCTGGCTGCGGCGTCTGGCGAAGGGGACGCGCGTTGCATGCTGGCTGCCTGCCGGGCTTTTCACCACCGGCGGCAGTGCCGACAGCCTCTGCCTGCTGCAGGCGTTATTCCCGACAATCTGGCCGCGTCTGCGGCTGCTTTTTCCGGCAGAGGAAGCGCCGGTAAGCCCGGCACTTTCACTGCCCGATCACCGCCTGCGCCCCTTATGGGAAGTGGCGCTCTGGCAGGTGCAACATCCTTCGGGAGCGATGCGCAATGTGGAAACTTAAAAGCCTTTCCCTGCCGGAGGGCAGCCCGCCATCGGGTACGCTGCTGCGCCGCGAGGCGCTTGCGCTTGGGCTGGAAGCGGCTGCCATTATCCGCCAGGCGCACCAGCAGGCGCAGGCGATCCGTGAACAGGCCCGTGCCGAAGCGCAGGCTGAAAAAGCGGCCAGCCTGCGCGAATGGGAAGCCCTGTTCTGGCAGCAGGCGCAGACGCTCCTCACTGACTGGCAGCATCAGCGCACCGCCGAAGAGGCACAGCTGGTGGTACTGGCCGGCAAGGTCGTTAACGAGGCGCTGCAGCAACTGCTTGATGAGGTGGACGATGAGCGCCGGTTTCAGGTGTTGATCAGACAGCTGTTGCGTCACTCTCCGCGTCAGCAGCAGGCTACGCTCTATTGCGCCAGCGGGCAGGTGCAGCAGATTGCCGACTGGCTGACCACGCAGCCGTCGCTGCGCTGGACGCTGTACGCCGACCCGGCGCTTGAGCCCGATCGTTTGCGGCTGATAACCGACACCGGTGAGCTGGTCGTGGACTGGCGGACGCTGCATCAGCAGCTCGCACCCGCGCTGGCAGAGGAGAGCACATAAAAAACGAAAAATCTGTGGAACTGCTTTGCGTGCTGCGCCACTTAACAGGGGTGCCTAACAAGAGGAGTCACCATCATGAGTTCAAACGATCTGTTCCAGCGTCAGCTTTCTTCCAACTCCCACCGCAAACATCATGAAGCCTATCAGTTTGCCCGCGATATCTCAGGCGAATCGTTCAGCATTGCGGATATGTATGCTTTTCAGAATTGCCTGCAGGATATGTCCAACGCCAGCTGGGCGAGTTCGCAATATACCCAGTTCAAGTTTGGCATCCGTAAAGCGATTATCGACGCTGTTAACTGAGCCCCTGTCAGCAAGGAGTCAGGCGTGTTTACCTTTTCTTTTCCGGGCCGCCTGCTGGCGGTCATTACCCTGCTGGTACTGAGTGTGGGCCACGCCTGCGCCCGGGTGCCGGATGAATGGAAGAGCGGTGCCTATGCCTACTCGGCAGACAACACCCCGCTTAACATTATTCTTGATGACTTTGCCAGCAGCTTTGGTGTCGAGGTCAATCTGGGCACGCTGCCCGACAGCAATGTCACGGGTAAACTGCGCGCAGAAAGCCCGGAGGCGTTCCTCAATCGCCTGGCGCTTGAGTATCGCTTTCAGTGGTTTGTTTACAACAGCACGCTCTACGTCAGCCCACAGGCTGCCCAGACCTCCCAGCGTATTGAGATTTCGCCGGAAGCGGCACCCGATCTGAAAGAGGCGCTGCGCGGGGTCGGCCTGCTGGAGCCCCGCTTCGGCTGGGGTGAGCTGCCCGATGAGGGCGTGGTTCTGGTCACCGGGCCGCCGGAGTATGTGCGTCAGATAACGGAATTTGCCCGTAAATCGGAGAGTAAACCTGAAGCCGAGGGTAACAAAGATATGATGGCATTTCCGCTACGGTACGCCGCCGTGGCGGATCGCACCATCCGCTATCGCGATCAGGAACTGCGGGTGCCGGGGGTGGCAACTATCCTGAATGAGCTGCTGGGGCACGCCGGCAATGCCTCTTCCGGCAGCCAGGCATCGGGGCAGGGAGAGGATGAACAGGTTTCGCGTGAACAGTCGCAAAGCGTGCTCAATGAGCTGATTAATCGCAATATCCCGGTCTCCGGACGTAAGAAAGCGTCAGCCAGCAGGCTGGCGGGGAAAGTCTCGGCGGATGTCCGTAACAACCTGCTGCTGGTCCGTGACGATCCGAAAACCCGGGGAGCCTATCAGTCATTAATCAGCGCCATCGATGTGCCGCAGAAGCTGATCGAAATTGATGCGGTGATCGTCGATATTGATCGCAGCGCGCTGAAGCGCTTCTCCAGCAACCTGGCCGGTCAGTTTGGCAGCGTCGTCAGCGGTGCCAATATGCTCTCCGGTGCCAGCACCCTGTTCGTTACCGATTTCCAGCGCTTTTTTGCCAGCATCGAAGCGATGGAGGGGGAAGGGACGGCATCAATCATCGCTAATCCCACCATCCTCACGCTGGAGAATCAGCCAGCCGTGATTGATTTCAGCGACACCGCCTTTATTCGCGCCATTGGCGAGCGGGTGGCTGATATTCAGTCTGTCACCGCCGGAACCAGCCTGCGGGTCACGCCACGCGCGATCAGCACCTCACAGAAATCGGCCATCCAGCTCATTGTGGATGTGGAAGATGGCAAGCTCGATAAAGATGACGAGGGCGATGCCCAGGGAACCCACAATGCCGCGGTCAGTACCCAGGCGCTGGTGGAGGCGCGTCGTTCGCTGGTGCTGGGGGGATTCCATTCTAAAGAAACCGGCGATCGCGAGCGACGTATCCCGATCCTCGGCAGTATTCCGCTGATCGGCAAACTCTTTACCTCAACACGCTATGAAACCTCTCAGCGTGAGCGGCTGTTTATCATCACGCCGCATCTGATTGGCGATCAGGTCGACCCCTCCCGCTATATCGCCGCCGAGTCGCGCGAACAGCTGAATAATGCGATGGATGAGGTGAGCAACCGTCATAAATATACCGACATCAAAGGGATGGTCGAAGGGGCGATGCGCGACCTGGCACTGAACCGTGTGCCGACGGGGATGACCAGCGGCGGCACAGGCCAGACGCTCTCCTCACTCTGTCGTATTCCGGGGGCGTTCGGCAGCGATTTCCGCCGCCATCAGTGGTATGGCAACAGCAGCGTACAGATAACCGTCGGGGTGATCACCAATAACACGCGTCAGACGCAGCGGTTTGATGAGAGTGTGTGCCGCAGTGACCGCACGCTGGCGGTAGGGGTCTGGCCACGCGGGGAATTGCGGCCGGGTGAATCGGCAGAGGTGTTTGTGGCGTTTGACAGCCATGCGCCGGCCCGCCCGTCGCGCGCTTCGCTGCTCTCTGCATCAGGCGGCGCACCCGCCAAAAACGTCTTCTGAGCTGATAAGGAAAAAGCATGTTACTGAGAACAATCGGGCTGGCCGCCGCCGCACTGATGCTGAGTGCCTGCGCACGGCCACAGGCCGGGTGCAACGAGGTGAGCTGCCGCCCCTCATCCGACCTGCACACCCTCACCATCTGGTGGCAACCCCAACTGCGTAATGGTCCGGATGACTTTACGCGGATAGCCGTAGATAACTGACCGCATTCGGTAGTCTCAGACCCCGGTTGATCGCCGGGGCCGTATTTGAGCGAGGATCAACCATGGCGATTCACCTCCCGTTTTCGGGAAGCCTGCGTGCGACGCAATCTGTGTCGCCTGCCCGCAGCGATAACGCTATTCCACTACGTCAGTTTTCCCGCCGCCCGCAGCAGACCGCAGGTGGCGCCCTGCACCAGGAGGTAAGCCGTCAGCCCGCGCCAGCCCTGCGCCAGCGGGCAGCGGATGCCCGCCAGCGCACAGGCAGCCTGCGCCAGAGCCTCAGCCGCCTGCGGGATAAGTGCCGCCGCCAGCCCCCGCCCGATGTGCCAGAGAGCACCCGCCCGCCGGAGCTGAACCGCCGCGACCTGGCGGTGGAGAGGCGTCACAGTGACGCCGCGCCCGAGGTCCCCCCCTTACGTCCGATGACTGAGCCGGAACCCTGGCCGTCACGCCGCCGCCATCTGCTTTCGCCCATTGCAGAAGAACGCTACAGCGCGCTGCAGGAGAGCCAGCGCAATTCACTGCAGCAGCAGGCGTTCCGTGCGGCCGAAGAGGAGGCGACCACCGGGCAGGGCGGTCTGCAGCCGCAGTCTGCCCGACTGGCGCTGGCAGAGGATGGCACGTTAAACGTCATCCGGAGCGCGTCGGAATCGCTTACCGCTCTCCTCAGCGAAACGCTGGCCAGTCCGCAGTTTCGCTGGCTGGCGCATCAGGCCAGCGACGACGATTGCCAGCACGGCCTGATCGCCCCTGACGGCAGGCTCTTTTCGCTGCAGGGGTCGCCCACGATGTTTATCGGTCTGACCAGCAGCCGTCCAATGCCTGCCTGGCCACAGCTGACCGCGCCGCAGCGGCTTGCGGCGCTACCGGATGCGGCAGTCTCTGCGCTGATGACCGGCATCTTTCATCACATCCCTCAACCCTCAGATGACGAGGAAACCGGGATGACCCCGTCAGGCGCGCCGGTGTCGGAGCCATGGCGGGAGCATGGCGGGCGGCTCTATCGGCTTAACGACGCCGCTATGTGCTGGGAACAGGTCGATAAAGAGGAAGAAAAAAGTTTCAGCCGGTTAAGCAGGCAGCCTGATGGGATGCTGTATGCCATTTACGATAAGAAGAGCCTGCACAATCTCTCCAGCGGCGAAAAGTCGGCAAAAACCGATAAGATTACCGCCTACTGCGTCGGCTCGCACGGTGCCGCACTCCTGCTTCTCAGTGATGAGAAAACTGCCGGACAGTCGGTTATGTGGCTCAGTCGCCTCAGCGCGAAAAAAGAGGAACAGCAGAAAATAACCCTCAGCGCCCGGAATCAGGCGGGTGACAGGCAGGCGTTTCACGCCACCGGTATGGCGCTGCATCACAGACGTCTCTATGCGCTGAACAGCGAGGGGACGCTCTGGAGCGCAGCATTCCCGCCAGCGCAGCCGGGCAGCGAGATCGTGTTACAGCCTGATCTGAATCAGACAGTCCTCTCAGAGCAGCTGGGGGCTGGGGTCATGATAAGCAGCCTGGTTTCCCACCGGGATGGCGAACTGATGGCCGTGGTGAAAAGCGAGGCAGACCAGAAACATCTCTGTGTGCTGAATGCGCAGGGGCGGTTTGAGGCGCGCTGGAATCTCAGCGAGAGTCTGGTGCTGGATCATCACAACGGATTATTGCAGCCGCATCCCCTGGCGCATGAGAGAGTCGATACGGGCCGCACCGGACAGTTAACGGTTCATGAAGGCAAACTGTATGCCTGGGATAAAAATGCCGGGCGCTGGGAGGCGAGCCAGGAGAAGGCGGACACGCTGAAGCGGGCGCAGGACGGAAATGGCTGGGTGATCCGCGACGGGTTGCCTTCACGGGTAAAAATCAGCCAGAAGAGTGACAGGATTGACGGCGCGCATCACCGTTTTGCCCTGCGGCAGTTAAACGTCAGCCTGAGCGTAGAGCTGCCTCTGCCGGGGTTTGACGAAAACAATAAAGCACGCGCCATTGCACCACTGGATGGCGAAAACTGTGCGGCAATCAGTGAAAGCAACACCCTGCAATATCACCGCACCCAGGCCGGGCGTCGTCAGGCGTACAGGATGATGCAAACGCTGACTAAGGCGGGCATTGCGAACGCGCAGCCGCACACCCGCGCGACGCTGCCCGCGAACGGCGAAGGCAATACGCTGACCGATATCACGACCGATCAGAATCGCAGTCTCTATCTCCTCGACTTACAGGGCAGGCTCTGGACGATGCCGGAAGCGGACTGGCGCGCCTCGCCTGGCAGCCGCCCGGATGCACGCTGGCAGCCAGTCACGCTGCCTCCGCAACTGGGCCCCTTAGCGCGACTGCATAACAGTGCCAGCGGAGCGCTGGTGGTGGTCGACAAAGAGGGGCGCAGTGCGATATGGCAGCTGGCCGCAACGTCGCCGGAAAGGGCAGAGGTTCAGCCGGACGGTGCAGGCCCGCTGCCCCCCCTCACGGATGAGAACCGCTGGCGGGTCATGTCGGCGTCTGAGCTGACAGCGCCGCCCCCAGGTGTCTCGCGACAGACGCCGCTGAAAGCGATAGCGCGGCTTGATGAAGCCTCAAAAAGTGTCAACGTGCGTGGCATGACGCTGAAGGCAGAAACCACTATTGCCGGGATGAGCGGACGTGATGGTAATCATGTCAACAGCCGCCTGCGCGATCGGCTTGGCGCGCATTTACTCAATACCCGGATGACGACGCCAAGACCCCTGAAAACCGCCTGGTACGCCACGCGCCATCACTGGCAGGGGCGTGAAGGGCTGCGTCCGCTCTATGCGCAACAGGCGGATCTTTATGAGCGGCTTAAAACGTTGCTGGCCACGCCTGACGCGGCGGCGTACGGCACGCTGCAGGCGCGCCTCGCCGCACTCGATACGCGCGCCTTCGACCGGACGTTTATCGACCATCTGCACGCCTTTATCGACACGGTTGCCGACAGCGTACAGCACCACAGCAGCCTGCTCGGTCAGCATAGCGGGGCGCTGCACGGTGACGGAAGTGAAAAAGAGGCGTTTCATCCCTCACGGCTCAGGGCGGCCACCCAGGCGATCAACCCGTACAGTGATGATGAGAATCTGCTGGCCCGGCTGGATGAGGTCTGCCGACGCTATCCACTCCGTGAGGGGCGCCCGGCAGCGATTGGCCAGCTATACGCGAACGGCGTCGTGGCCCGGCACCAGAAGGCGCGGCCGCCACTGGGGCGAATGCGCGATCCTCATGATGAGATGGGGCTGGTGAAATCCCGTCTGATCCTCGACGGATTGATGATGGCCGCCCTGCACGATGTGGTGGATCAGATGGCTGCCTCTGTTGATCACGGCCAGGCCAGCCCGACACAGATTGCAGCCATCAAAGCGCGATTGCGTCTGTTACGTGATGAGGAGTATGGCGAAAATCTGGTGCAGAAAGCCACCGCTCAGGGTTTTGTGAATAACCGCCAGCTGGAGGCCTGCTATGACGCGATGAAATCTTTTATTAATGCGCTGAGTAAGCCGCACCACGGCCTGAATATGACGACCCGCACGGTTCTGAAAGCCTCCGATCAGCAGCAGATGGCCGCGCAACTTCTCACGACGCTCAACGCGCTGGAGCCGGGGGAAAACGTCGGCTTTGGGCGCAACT
Source organism: Pantoea sp. ARC270 (assembly GCF_003236725.1). Taxonomy (NCBI): domain Bacteria; kingdom Pseudomonadati; phylum Pseudomonadota; class Gammaproteobacteria; order Enterobacterales; family Erwiniaceae; genus Pantoea; species Pantoea sp. ARC270. The sequence continues at coordinate 19,899 of NZ_PUGA01000048.1, read as the reverse complement.
ACGGCGGCATGGTGACCCTCTCGGTCATCCCCGGCGGGGAAGTGATCGGTATTCCAGGCGTGCGGGGCAATCTTGATCGCGCCTACAGCGCCAGTTTCGCTCGCGGCGAAAGTGGTATCAACGTCACCTTCAGCCGGAACGGGGGCGGCACCGGCACGGTGTTTGGCGCCGCAGGCTGGAACCCGCTGAGCCAGCCGGACGCCGCGGCTCTCCCGGCGTCTGGCGGCAACCGCAGCATCGTTCCCTCGCTGCGGCTGGGTGGCATGGTGGCCATCGCCCTGCAGCGCCAGTTACAGAACAGCGTCAGCTTTACCCTGAGCGAGGCGGAACTTCAGCCTTTTATCACGCAGCTGACTCAGGGTGAACTTCATCCCGGTGAACTGCTGGAAAAAGGTGTCAGTCATAAAGTGAAGCAGGGCACGACACTCACCTTTAACGTGGATGCCACTGCGATGGCGCTGGCCAGTGGCGGCCTGCGCTATCCCATCAGTGGCGGAGAAGGCAGGAAAAATCGTGTGATGATCCGCGCGGGTGGCATGGCGCAGATGGGAACGAATATCCTGAATGCGCAGCGTGAGCGTGCCACCACCCGGAGCGAGGCGGGCAGTACACTGGGCCGCAGTGATAACCGTCTGCGGATGTTCAACACCCTCAGCGCCAGCATTGGTCTGAATGGCGGGGTGGGCATTACCGCGAGTCCTTCATCCGGGCTGCGTATCCCCCTGTTTGGCGTCAACAGCACCACGATTCAGGCCAGTATGGATAACCGCACCCGACACAGCATGAGTATAGATATCGCCCGGGCAGAGCCTGTTCACCGTCGCCAGCTGGAGAAGCTGATCGAGCAGGCAGAGACGCACTTTGACGATCCGCAGACCAATGCGCTGCTGCAGGCGCTCAGAGACGCGGACAACGCGCCAGAGAAAGTGAAAAGTGAGAGCTCTGCAGGTCTGAACGTGCTGCTGAAAAAGAGCCTGAGCGAACGCCAGGCGCATCCTGGCACCCTGCGTCCGCTGTCTGAAGGCGAAAAAAAGAGGCTTGAGGCGCTGAATAAGGCGGACGGCACGACAACGGCCTCAGCACAGGCACGCCGTGACAGGTTCAGTACCTTTCTTCAGGATGAGTCGCAGGCCACAGCGAACAGGCTCGACAAACTGCTGACCCATCTGCTGGCGCTGACGCCAGCCGGAAATGGCCAGTATGGCGTCATTAACAGTGCCCGGGCACTGGATTTGCAGCGCCGTGCACATGCGCTGCACTGCCATCAGCTCAACAGTGCCGAGTATCAGAGCACATACAGTAATCTGCGCAAAGTAGACCGCAATAATCTGATGCATGTCGTGCATAGCCTCTTCGCCAGCGAACTGCCAGAGAGTGCCGCAGAGGCAATCAGCCGCTTTATGGAGGAGAAGCCCATGCTTAAAGCAATCATCCGCGAGTTGCAAAAAAACCGTAACACCCAGGCGGTGGTCACCCTTGAGCTGCATGATGAACAGCGCTATGCCCTTCAGCAGGCGTGGCTGCGTCAGGAAACCCAGCCGGAGACGGTCGCCGCGCTGCTGCGCGACCGGACATACCTGCGGGTTAAATCGATTGGTTTTAGTGAAACCAATACCAAACAGGAGGGGATCTCTGTGCCGCTGTTTGTCGCCGGGGGCAGCAGTGCCGCCAGCGTCAGTATCAGCCGTAACCTGGGGAAAATTACCTTTAACTATGGTGTTAATCAGCGATCACCTGTCGCCTTCACACTGGAGGGCGATATAACCCATGCCAGCCAGACGCTGGTGGATGCGTTAACGAATGCCGGACAGCAGGACAAGCGCGGGCGACGCTAAGCCCGGATCACCCCTTACACTGACAGGAGCTGAAGATGATACAGCAACAAGAGGTACAGCGGCTGCTCGACGATTTTGGTCGCCGCCAGGGCATTGCTCTGACGCTCGACAACGGCGTCTGCGCGTTGCAGGATGAGCAGGGCCGGGAGGCGGTAGTGCTGGAGCTTCCGCCGGGAAGTGATACGTTACTGCTGCATTGTCAGCTCTTCGCCTCAGCGCGGCTTGCCGCGCAGCTCGTGACCTGGCAGCGGTTAATGAAACTCAACTTTGACATGTATGCAATGCGTGGATGCTGGCTGGCGCTGGATGAAGAGGAGCAGATGCGGCTCTGTTATCAGCAGCCGCTGGCCGGTTTAACGCCGGCTGCGTTTAACGCCCTGATGCTCGCCTTTATTCACCAGGCTCAGGAAGTCCGGACGTTGCTGCCGGAGATGCTGGCTGCCTGATGCACTGATGCGGAGTGGCCCTCCGCATCACTCTTCCCGAATCTCAATCACCTCATCCAGGTAGTGATCTTCCAGCTCCCGCAGCAGACGGTAGACGTGGGCGACGGCATTTAACGTTTCGCGGGGAACATAGGCGCCTTCGCGGGTGGTGCGCCACAGGGTACGTGTCAGCCAGATAAAGCGGATCACCGGTCTCTTTTTGCGCTGCGCCTCTTCAATTAATGCGCGCGCCTCTTCATCACACGCTTTGAACAGCAGACGGGGCAGCGGCGTCTCATCCGGCCGGTAATAGAGGCCGACGGCAAAATGGGTCGGGTTAACCAGTAACACGTCCGCCTCTTCCACATTCACCTCGCGGGCAGGCACCGGCTCTTCATTCAGGATCGCCTGCGCCACCTGGCGACGGTGGCCTTTCATATGCGGATCGCCTTCGCTCTGCTTAAACTCGTTTTTGATATCTTCATGGCTCATGCGCTGCTGCTTCAGAAAGAAATAGCGCTGAATACCAAAATCGAACAGGCTGATAATCAGCATGACCATCAGTACCCGACGCGACACTTTCATAAACAGCGCCATCACCCCCTGCCAGAAGCCGTTGAGGTCGCCAAGGGCCAGCTGAGCCAGGCTGCCGAGGTCAGGCATGATCGCCTGCCAGACTACCAGGCCTATCACGACGGCTTTCACGATGCTGGTTAAAAGCTGGGTAAACTGACGGGCGGAAAAGAGCGTCTTCAGATGATTAACCGGATTCAGTGCATCCAGCTTCGGCGTCAGCGCGTCGGTGGAAAAGAGTGGGCCGAACTGCAGCCAGCCACCCACGACCCGCAGCAGGATGGCGATGGCGCACGCGATCCCCACCAGCACCAGCAGAACGGTGACACTTTCCCCGATCACCTCCTCCATCGCATGATCGAACGGATCGCGCAGGCGGGAGAGCGGCAGCAGCAGCATCGCCTGCATCCGCTGCATCCCGCTCTCCACCATAGCAAACAGGGTTTCAAGGATGCCAATTGAGATCAGCAGCTTAGGGATATCCTGGCTCTGGCTGACCTGGCCTTTTTTACGCGACTCCCGGAGTTTCTGGGGAGTAGCGTCTTCGGTTTTTTCGCTCATGGCGTCCCTCCGGCTGCAGGGGCAACGATCCGTGACAGGAGAGGGATGAGATCGCGCAGTTCATACAGTCGCGCATGACCCAGATGGTCCAGCAGCGGCAGATAGAGGATAAAAAACAGCATGCCGAGCAGGCATTTCAGCGGAATGGTCAGGGCCGTCGCCTGAAGCTGCGGGCTATAGAGGCTCATCACACCGATGGCAAAATCGAGCAGCAGCATCAGCGCCACCGGCGGTCCGGCATAGAGCACCATATCGCTGAAGAGTTTTCCCACCCGCGTAAGCCAGATGTGAAACCCCGCCTCGCCAGGAAAAGGGATCCACTGTGTGGCGGACCAGAGATGATAGCTGTCCCAGATCACCTGCGTGATGGTCGATAATCCGAGTCCGGTGACCAGCAGCAGTATCAGCAGCTGCTGCATCAGTTTCCCCAGCGGCGTCACATCCGGCCCCAGCTGCGGGTTGATTTGCCCCCCCATTAACGCGCCACGCTGGTTATCGAACAACGCCCCGACAGACTCATAGAGCCAGAAAGGCAACGCCAGCAACAAGCCGAGCAGGATGCCTATCAGTAACTCTTTGAGAACCAGGCCGGCCAGCAGCAGCATCGACGGCTCAAGCGCATCAATCTGTTCTTTGATGCCCGGCGCAATAAACAGCGCCAGTGCCACGGCAATGGCGGTGCGGAGTCCCCCTTTAATCACGCTGAAGGAGAATATCGGCGTCAGCAGGAGGCAGGGGAAAATGCGCGCCATGCCGAGTCCCAGCGCGAGGATCGCGTGAAAGGTATCAGTGAGGGGGTAACCTGTCAGCATCAGGCACTGACCGTTGACATCATCGCAAACGCAGCCTGCGCCAGCTCCATCAGCTCAACACCGACCCAGCGACCGGTGAGCGCCAGCGTCAGGCCGACGGCGACCAGCTTGATGCAGAACGGCAGGGTCTGATCCTGCAACTGCATCGCGGCCTGCACCAGTGAAATAATCACCCCGGCGATGACCGCGACCAGCAGCGGCGGCGCGGAGAGGATCACCACCAGCAGTAATCCCTGGCGAAACAGCGTCAGAATATCCATAAAAACCTCATAAATAGCTGTAGAACAGCCCGTCGAGCAGCCGTGTCCAGCCGCTGATCAGCACAAAAAGCAGGATTTTCAGGGGCAGCGAGACGGTCATCGGCGACACCATCTGCATCCCGAGCGCCAGCAGGATATTGGAGACAATCAGATCCACGACAATAAAAGGAATAAAGATCAGAAAGCCGATTTTGAAACCGTTCTGCAGCTCCGACAGCACAAAGGCCGGGATTATCAGCAGCATATTGTCCGGAGTAACCGTTTTCGCCATCTTCTCGGGCCACATACGCTGGGCATTTTCCTGCAGATGGATAACGATGTCCGGGTCGCTGTTTTTGCGCATAAAGGTTTTGAGCGGTTCGATACCGTTAGCGGCGGTATCGTCGAGCCGGTCCATACTGCTGAAATCGACGGGCATCGCTTTCAGCCGGTCGGTCATCTCACTCAACACCGGGGCCATAATGAACAGCGTGGCGGCCAGCGCGATGCCGTTCAGGGCCATCGTCGGCGGCACCTGCTGCACGCCCATGGCGTTGCGCGTTAATTGCAGCACCATGGTAATTTTTAAAAAGCTGGTACAGATGATGAGCATCATCGGCAGCAGCGCCAGCGCGCCGAGAAACAGCGCCAGCATAATCGGGTTCAGCGGCCCCATCTCCATCGGCATCATCTGTTTACATCCCCGACGCTCGCCACGCCCGGCAGCATATGGGTAATCTGCAGTCCCAGCCGTCCTTCGACATCCACCAGTTCGCCTTTCGCCAGCGGAAACTCGCCGTGACACAGCAGCGCTTCGCCGGGCACCACATTATCGACTGTGACCGTCGAGCCGACATCCAGACGATTCAGCTCACCCAGCGTCAGTCTGAGATGGCCACAGCGCACGGTTAAAGCCAGCGGCAGCGCATCAAAAGGTGATGCCACGGACGTCGTGGTTTCCGTCAGGTCGCCCTCCGGCTGGGGGGTATCGGCAGGCATATTCTCTTCGGGGGTCACATTCATGTAGGTATTCTCCAGACGGGTAATAAGAAAACGGGCAGGATGCCCCTCCCCGAACAGCAATTCGCCCTCAAGGTGTAACTGTGCAAGGCGAAGCTCGCCGCGACCGGTCGGGAAAAAACAGGGGGTAGCAGGGAAAACCACATCACCGGGGCGAAGTGTGCGTAACTGCGAGGGGGTAAACGAGAGCGCACCCAGTGTCAGCGGCAGCGATAACGGCAGATCGCTGCAGGGGGGCGCAGGCAGCGGCGCCCAGCCGGGCTGGTTTAACAGCGCCGCGAGCGTAGCGGGCGTAAGACAGAGCTGACTGTACGCCTGCGCCTCGCTGAGCGTGACGCTCAGCGTCAGCCACATCCCTCCGACCGGAGGGCAGGCCGTGTCATGCGGCGTCAGGTCGCCAAACAGCGCGCGCAGCGCCGGGCTGAGATGCTGGTTAAAGAGCGGCCAGTACCACTCCGCGCACGCCCCGGCATCGGGCATCAGCGGGCAGGTGGAAAAGAGACTCAGCAGCGCTTCGCTTCCCGTCAGGGATAACTCTCCTTCCCGGCAGAAGAAGTGGTGTGTCGGTGGCCGCCCGGCGGCGTCGGCAAGCCGAAGCTGAAGCTCACCCGCGTCGCCTGCCAGGGTGAACGCAAAGCGAAGACCGTGGCCGATACGCTGGCGCAGGCTGGCTTCCTCGCGCGGCAAGGTGCGCAGGATCAGGGGCGTCATTCCTGGCCTCCGCGCTGTTCAAAGCGGAGGCGTACAGCACAGGCCATCCGGCGGCGCAGCGAGGCCCGGCAGCGCTCCTGATGGGCTGCCATCATGTTCATGGCGGGGGGCGCAAAGCGCAGGCTGATATCCCAGCCCGCCGCAAAAGGCGTCAGACGGGCATCCACTTCGCCCAGCAGCGGCAGCAGCAGCGTCATGGCGACCGGTCCGGCAGGCTGCTTTTCCACCATGCCGAACAGAGGCGGCTCCAGCTGTTGCCAGGCCCTGACCGGCGAGGCGGCAGGGGCTTCATCCGGGGATAACGACGGACCGGAAGAGCAGGGGCCTTCCCACGGCAGGATCAGCGGTTGTGGCAGTGGCGGCGTTTCGCCGGGCGTGAGCAGCAGCGCATCAAACTCAGCGCGCGCTTCGCGGAACGGTTCGGCGCGGGAAGGCCGGCCGGATGCCGTCGCTTCTGAAGAGCCGCTTTGCGACATACGGCGCGACACCTCCGGACGGGCAGGCGTTGCCGTATGCTTTTGCGGCGGGTGGGGTAAGGCTGTCATCGTAATGCCTCGCTGTGCGCCATCAGATATTCCAGCTTTTCCACATCACGCAGACGTGCCTGTGTCTGCTGCTGTGCGTGCTGCACCTGCTGCTGCTGCGTCACCTGCTCTGTGCGGCACTGTTGCAGCTGAGTGCGTTGCCCGTTTACCGCCTCGCTGGCCTCGCGCTCCCTGGCCAGGCCGCCGACCAGACGCTCCTGCTTCTGCAGCCCCGACTGGTGGCGTCCGGCAAAGCTTTCGCGCAGCTGCTGATAATGCTGCCGGGCGGCGTCGAGCTGGCTTTCCGCTTCGGCGGCCTGACATTCTGTTTCGCGCAGCACCTGCTCCGCCTGCCGTTGCAACCGTTCACAGCGGCGTAAGCGCTGGCGGCGAATCGGCAGCAGCAGAGAAAAGGCCTGCTCCAGCTCTCTGTTTGTCTCATCAGGGAGTGTGTCGTGATCAGGCAGCGGATGATGGCGCATGCTGGCTTACCTCCGATAAGTGGTGCAGTGTGGTGTCATAGTCACAGGGCGCGTGCATCACCTGTTGCAGATAGTGATTAATTGCCGTCTGCGCCGAGACTGCCGCATCCGTCATCTCATCATGGCCCGGCTGGTATTCCCCCAGGCGGATTAACATTTCGACCTGCTGCCAGGCGGACATCATGCGGCGCAGCTGCGTGGCGGCGTGCAGATGCTCGCGCGTCGCGACGTTGCTCATGGTGCGGCTCAGGCTGGCCAGTACATCGATAGCCGGGTAGTGACCGCGCTCCGCCAGACGACGGGTCAGCACAATGTGGCCATCAATCAGGGATCGCACTTCGTCCGCGACCGGGTCGTTCATCGAGTCGGCTTCAATCAGCACGGAATAGAGAGCGGTAATCGACCCGCGTGAGGTCTGCCCGGCGCGCTCCAGCAGGGTAGGCAGCAAGGTATAAACCGAAGGAGGCAGGCCGCCGCGGCCCGGCGGCTCGCCCAGTGCGAGACCGATTTCACGCTGGGCGCGGGCAAAGCGGGTCAGGGAGTCGAGAATCAACAGCACTCGCTTGCCCTTGTCTCGCCAGGCTTCAGCGATAGCCGTGGCGGTGAACGCCGCCCTGGCGCGCTCCATACTGCTGCGATCGGATGTGGCGCAAATGAGCACCGTCCGGCTGCGCAGCGACTCATCCAGTTCATGGTCGAGAAACTCGCGCAGTTCACGTCCACGTTCTCCGATCAGGCCAAAAACGATGACATCGCAGGGCGTATTACGGGCGATCTCCGCCAGCAGGGTGGTTTTCCCGCAGCCCGCGCCGGCGAAGATCCCTACGCGCTGTCCCACGCCGAGGGTCAGCGGACCGTCAATTGCGCGAATGCCGGTGGGGAGCGGCGTCGCAATGCGCGGACGATCGGTGGGAGCCGGGGCATCACCCAGCACGCTCACGGCATTTTCTGCGGTACCGGGCAGGGCGAATGCGCCGTGCTGGTCGGGATCCAGAGGGCGGCCAAAGCCGTCCAGCACGCTGCCTAGCAGGGCGTCCGACACCACAATGCTGTGCGGCAGACGCAGCGGAATCACGCGCGCCCCCCGGGCAATGCCGTCGAGCTGGCCGAGGGCTGAGAGCAGCGTGTGCTGCGGGTTGAAGCCGACCACCTCTGCCAGCACCCTCTGGCCGTCATCCCTGACGATCTGGCAGAGGTCGCCAATCCGCGCCTGAGGCAGGCTGCTTTCCAGCAAAATACCGTTAATCCCGGTGATACGGCCAAAGCTTTCGACCGGCGAAAAGCGGGCAATCCGCTGCCGCTGCTGTTGATACCACTGTTCCAGCGCCACTGTCATTACCAGCTCACCTTGATGTTTTCGCGACCGTTAAACTCGATCTGGTCAGGGGTTATCGCGACCAGCCTCAGGTTGTCCACTTCATCGCCGACAAACAGACGCTGCCCCTCATCGGTAACGATATTGGCGCGGCTTCCGGTGGTGATCTGCACAATACGAAATGGCAGCCTGACCTTCAGCAGCCGGACCTGATTATTCAGCGGAGTCTCGCTGGGGTAGGTGGCGTTAAAGCGCGCGAGCATCCGGTTAAAGATTTGCATCTGTGACTGAGTGAGGTGCCCTCGCAGACGCAGGCGCTGGTTGTGCATATCCAGCTTCACGACGCGTGCCAGATCGCGTTCACGCAACATTTTTTGTAACGGGGCCTGCATCGTGGCGTGGGTGTGCTGTGACCGGGGGGCGGTAACCTGGGTCTGGGCAACGGTAGGCTGCAAAACCCAGCTCATGACCGTCAGGGTGAGCAGCAGCATCAGGCTCCAGGCCAGCGTGCGAAGCGTGCGGGGGAATATCCCTTTGCGTGCAGCAGCAGGGGGGACGTGCTCAGGTGTCGCGGCAGCCGGTTCGTCGGGCTGGGGTGGCGACGCAGGAGGCATACAGGCGGCCCACGGTGTCTCTGTGCGCGCAACGCAGAGCCAGACGTCAGCGATCTGAAATGCTTCTTCAGGATTGATACCCGATGCTTCGCCGCCGTCCGGCTGAATCTGCCATCCAGTCCCGGTCCGGCGCAACTGGCAGTGACGGGCAGCCACGTGCGCATCGCTAAGCATAAGATCGGCCTCTTCGGCGTGGCCAATCAGCCAGCTCTCGCCGAAGAGGGGTAACGCGGCGCCTAAATGCAGGCCAGACAGCACGCGCAGCTCGAACATGATTAATTCTCCCACGAGTTCAGTGAATAAGCGGCCGGATCCGGCGCGATACGCCCCAGCACATTGACGGCGAGATGAGGTTGCAACTCTGCAAACGAGAGCACCGGCACATAGTGGAACTCTTCCTGGATAAGCCCGCGCAGCGGGCTGCGCAAATCCTGCGCGACCAGCAGCACGGCGCTTTCCGGCGTGTCAACCGGGAAGGCGCTGGCGATGAGCGGGAGAATGGCGCTGATCTGCTCATGGGTTAGCGCAAAGAACAGGTCGTTTTGCGTCTGACGCAGCGAGTCGCGTAACTGTTCTTCCAGTTCCGGTGTCAGCAGCCAGACATGCAGGCCGTCCGGCCGGGCATACTGGTAACAGAGATGATTTTTTAACGAGATACGCACCTGATCGGTCAGCAGCCAGATGTCGCGCTCATGCTGTCCATGTTCGATCAGGGCTTCGGCTATCGCGCGGACGGATCGCAGCGGAATCCGTTCGGCAACCAGTTTTTGCAGGACACCGGAGAAACGTGAGAGGGGCATCACGCGCTGTAACTCCTGGGCGAGCTCCGGCTGCTCCGATTCCAGCCAGCTCACCAGTGCGCGGGTTTCCTGCAGACCAATAAAATGGGGGCTGCTGGCATGAATCGCGTTCTCCATGCGCCTGACCAGGATTTCGCGTGCCGACCACTGTTCGACCTCTTCGTTTTGCAGCAGCGGATGATCTGCCGTCAGCCAGATAATGTCCTCCTCCCGACGCTGCTCATCACCCTCTGTCAGGCTCTCCCTGTCGGCAGCGGCTAACGTGTCCAGCCAGCTGCGCTTCACCGCCCGGTGCGACACGGTAAAGGTGCCTTTTACTTTCGGGATCTCATACACCGAGAAACGAAACTCATCTTCCGCCTGCTGGTCGAGAAACTCGATATCGAAGGCGGGCAGGGTAAAGCCGAAGTGGTAAACGATGCGGTTACGCAGGCGGCGAATATCCTGCACCAGCTCCAGCATCTCCGGATGACCCCGCCATGAGGAGGAGAAGTTGATCAGATAAGGTCGCGTGGGATTGAACTGACGCAGATCTTCCCTGCCGTTCAGCTCAGGCGGAATGACCTCATTTTCCATTTGTGGCTGCGCCAGATTCAGGGTTTTTCTGACGCGCCAGATCTGAAAACCACCGCTAATCATCGTCAGCGCGGCCAGTACTAAAAAGATCGCCGTGGGCATACCGGGCAGCAGGGCAAAGCCCACCATCCCCATCGAGGAGAGCAGCCACGCTTTTGGCTGGCTGGTCAGCTGCTCGGCAATCTCGCGGCCGATATTATGATCGACCGTCTGTTCATCGTCTGAGGAGACGCGCGTGATCAGCATCCCGGCGGTCAGCGAAATTAACAGCGCCGGGATCTGCGCGATCAGTCCGTCACCAATGGTCAGAATCGAGTAGATATGCATCGCTTCACCGGCAGGCATACCCAGCTGCAGCACACCAATGCTGATGCCACCAATCAGGTTGATCACCACAATCACCAGCCCGGCAATGGCGTCACCCTTAACAAACTTCATTGCGCCATCCATTGCTCCGAACAACTGGCTCTCTTTAGCCAGCTCACTGCGCCGGTTTTTTGCCTGCACCACATCAATCAGGCCGGCGCGCAGATCGCTGTCGATAGACATCTGCTTACCGGGCATTGCATCCAGGGTAAACCGCGCCGCCACTTCGGCCACCCGTTCGGAACCTTTCGTGATCACCAGGAAGTTGACCACGGTCAGGATCAGGAACATCACCATCCCTACCGCCAGGTTGCCACCCACCACAAAATTACCGAAGGCGGCCACCACATGACCGGCATCCTGCTGGATCAGGATCTGGCGGGTCGTCGAGATAGAGAGCGCCAGTCGAAACATGGTGGTCAGCAGCAGCACGGCGGGAAAGGTTGAGAACGCCAGCGGCTTTGGCAGATACATGGCCAGTACGACCAGCAGGGAGGAGAGACAGATATTGAGCGCTATCAGCGCATCAATTAAAGGCAGCGGTAGCGGTATGATGAGCATAAACACCAGCGCCATAGCAAATGCCGCCCCCACGACTTCGGAGCGTTGCATGGCGCTGATTGCGAGGCGATTCAGTATCTGAAACAGGGTATTCATCGTTATGGCCTCACGACGCCGCGGTCCGGTTGCGGCGTTGCTGCTGCTGCTCTGTTTTGTTGACGTCCGTAATGATGCTGCGCAGCAGTTTTAGCGCGTTGTCACGGTTTTCCCGCTCGTGCCACAGTGAGGGAGGCACACCGTACAGCAGCGGAAACAGCGAACTGAAAAAGAGCGGCCGATGGTGTGTCTCCTGGCCGACAATCTCCTCTGCCAGACCGTTGAAATCACTCTGCCAGGCGCCGTTATGGCTGATTTGCAACATACGCCGGGCCAGCGTCAGGCTGTTCATGGCAACGTCGGGCACTCTGCTCCGCATGCGCTGCAGAAAGACCTGGCTGTCGCTCAGCGTCTGGCTTATCCCGGCGGCATCGCGCAGGCTGCGGTGGATTCGGCAAAGGGCCGTCACGCTGATGGAGGGGGCAAGGGCGGCGATATCATCCGCCAGCGCGCGCTGCAGGGTGCGCAGCGTCGGCTGGAGATGACGTGAGCCCATCCTCTCCAGCAGCATATCCAGCATCATGGTGGCAGACTGCTGGTGGACGATGCCGTCGTAATAAAGGTCGCGCAGCGACTGTTTTCGCTGCGGATCACGGGTATAGCCGGCGATAGCTGATGCCGTGTTGTTGCCAGCCCGAATGGTCTGACCGTGGCTTTTCTGCAGGCTTTCCAGCTGTGCTCCGGCCTGCGTGGCCAGTTCTCTGTCGCCTTCATCCTGTGCCTGTTCGCCCAGCATGCGCAGCAGAAGCGCGGTACGTGCCGGATCGCCGCCGCTTTTTTCCAGCACGGTGTCGCTGTCCGGCGGCGGAGTCTGGCGCAGCGCGCTGCGCAGCCACGCCATCTGCTCTGATGTCTGCTGTTCATCACCGCCATCAAGCAGGGAAAATAGCGCGTTCAGCTCGCCGACCTTGCTGATCGCGTGTCTGCCACGCTGCAGGTGACGTGAGGCATTGCGGCGCTCCTGCGCCTTTTGTTTACGCTCCATCTTTTCACTGAACGCGGCGCCAATTTCTTCCATCGCGTCATTCAATGACGTTTCCCGCACGCGGACATTATCCGGCACGCTATTTTTAACCACGGTCTGTGGCGTGTTTTTATGCAGGGCTTTTAGCGAGTGCGCCAGTGCCGGAATCGCATGTTGTATTTTGAGCATCGCCAGCCATCCTCAGTGGTCATTACTCTCTTTCTGTGTCAAAGCACGCATATCGGTTCCGAAAAAAAGCAGCAAAAAAAAGTGAAAATAATTTCGCCGGGAAATCAGTGCAATTTTTTGCATCAATCAGCCAGCGGTAAGGAAAAAAATTTCTCAGAAAAATCTGTATTAAAAATTAATTGTTTTCACAAACAGGGAGTTATTAAGAGGGCAGCGGATGGCATATCTCTTGCTGAGTAGCGTAATCACTGGCTACCACTCAAAGAGAGAAAAGATGATCAATTCAACGCTCGTATCCGCTGCTGCAGAGTCACCCTTTGCAATTAACGTCAACTGGGATGAGATCTTCGTTACGCATAATAAGAAGCTGTTAAACTTCATCCGGAAACGTATTGCCAGCCATGAAGATGCCGATGACATCCTGCAAATGACCTGTCTTGAAGTGTTATGTAACCGGCATAAGTTCCGTGGCGCATCCCGCCCGGAAACCTGGGTATTTGGTATTGCGGTAAATCTGATTCGTAACTATTACAAAGCGAAACAGATCCACTATCTGTTTGATCATCTTAATGATGAAATCACCGCCGATCTGTTGCTGGATAATGACCCCAGCGATCTGACGGAAAACCGGCAATTACTCAGCCATACGCTGGCCTCTCTTGAAATTTTATCGAAAGATGTCAGGGTTATGCTCTCTATCCTGGTTGAGGAAGAGGGCAGCTATCAGGATATTGCGCAGCAGTTAGATATCCCGGTCGGCACTGTCCGATCCCGACTTTCACGGGCACGGGAAACGCTGAAGGGGAGAATTTACGCCTGATCGGGCAAATACGAAAAATGGCAGATTCACTGCTAAAATTATCAGCTCGTTAATATTTAGCGGGTAAAGACTGTCATGCCGCTGGAAATTTATTCTCTGCGGCGTGATAAATCTCCGGAGGGAATAATGCTTTTACAGGGTGTATCTGGCCAGGATGACAATCATGAGGCGAATATCACCAGCTTATCAGATATCGCCTTAAACAAAATTCATGATGCAATATATTTGATAGACAGTCAGCTCTGTATCAAATATGTCAACGACAAGGCCTGCCAGTTGACAGGCTATTCGCGCGAAACATTTTCGCAAATCAGCTTTGACGTCATTGATAAAGAGCTGCGCGACAAGGATGTTTTTGCCCTGTGGTGGAAACTCAGTACCCGCCCGGAAGGCATACAATTCACGTCACATCACACCGGTCGCCATCATGTTTTTCCCGTTGAGGTCAGTTGCAGCGGATATGAACAGGAGGGTGAATTACATATCTTATGCATTGTGCGCGACATGGATGAAATCCGTCGGCAAAAAGAGCAGCAGCAACTGCGGGAAAAACAGCTTCATCAGGTCGTGGAAAATTCTCCTGACCTCATTTTACGTTTTGATTTGCAGACCCGCTGCCTCTACGCCAACCTGGCGGTTCGCAACGGCTTTAACCTTAGCGAAAGCGACATCACCCGGCTGCCGCTGACCGAAAGCGTGCAGCGCGGGGGGATAGGCCTGAGCCTGTTTAAGCTGGTCTCACGCACCATGGTGGATGAAAAAGTGGCTGAAGATGAGCTGGTGGTCAGGCGTAAGGGAGAGAAACGCATTCTGCATGTGCGCTGCGTACCGGAATATGATTTGCACGGCGAGCTGATGAGTGTGCTGGCGGTCGGGCGCGATATCACCGCTATCCGCCAGACCGAAGAGGAGTTAAGGCTGCTGACGCATAATCTGGAGCGGGCGCGGGAAGCGGAAAAGAAACAGCTGGCGCGTGATATTCATGACGAGCTGGGCCAGCAGCTGACCGCGCTGCGCACGGGGTTATCGCTGCTGGCGATGCGTAAAGATCTCTCTGTCGATGCGCAGGAGGCGAAAATTCAGGCGCTGATGGCGCATCTGGACAGCACTATCCAGGTGGTGCGTGATGTCTCGACCCGCCTGCGTCCCAATGTTCTCAATCTGGGCCTGGTTCCTGCGCTGGAGTGGCTGCGGGATCAGTTTATAAAAAACAATGGCATCCGCTGCATTCTGCTGGCACCTGACGAACACACCGTGGTGCTGGATGAGGTGACGCTGACAGCGGCATTCCGCGTGGTTCAGGAATCTCTCACCAATATCGTCCGTCATGCCCAGGCCAGCAACGTCTATATCTTCGTTAAACTGACGCCGGATGCGCTGCTGATCGAAGTGGTCGATAACGGGAAAGGCTTTCATCTGCACCGTGTGAAGAACGGAACGTGCGGGCTGCACGGGATCGAGGAGCGTGGACGCATGTTGAATGGAGAAGCGACCATCACCAGCACACCCGGTAAAGGCACCCGGGTTAAACTGAAGTTTCCTCTCTCCGGAAGTGTTAAATCAGCCCATCCTGTCCGAAAACCGGGAGTATTAACCGATGAGTAAATGCATACGTCTGATGATTGCCGACGATCATGCCATTATGCGCGAGGGCCTGAAGCAGATTTTTGCGCTGGATGACAACATCGAAGTGGCAGCCGAAGCCTCAGATAGCGGCCAGGTGCTGGAACGCCTGCGCCAGCACGAGGTCGATCTGCTGCTGCTGGATATTTCGATGCCGGGCATGAGCGGAGAAGATCTGATCACGCGCCTGATGCCCCTCTATCCTCAGCTGCGTATTCTGGTACTGAGCATGTACAACGAGCCACAGATTACCCGGCGGGTGTTAAACAATGGCGCACTGGGCTATATCACGAAAGACAAGTCGCCGGATGTTTTACTGAAAGCGATCCGCACCGTGGCGCAGGGATCACGCTATATCGATCACGATCTGGCGCAGGAGATTATCTTTTCTGACTACCAGAGTAATAATCGTGCGCCTCATGAGAGTCTGACGATGCGCGAGCGGCAGATCATGATCATGCTGGCCCACGGGGAGTCGATCAATGCGATAGCCGATGCGCTCTCCATCAGTAATAAAACCGTCAGCACCTACAAGTCACGCATGATGAAGCGGATGAAATTTACCAATAACGCCCACATCGTGAAATATTCCCTGCGCCATAACCTGGTGCAGTAAAGTCGGCAGCCACCGCCAGATGCGTTTCGGGCGGTGGCTCTCTGTCAAAACGTGCCTGCTGCATCTGAATCATCATGGTGCGCGCTGCACCGGCATTATGCGTCTCTCGCCTGCCATCCGCCTCTCTACCGCCTGTATGCGCCACTTTTAACAGTTGGCGCATTAATTGCTTCCTTATCGTTACCGCATCCTGCCGGGCAGGAACAGGCACCGTAGCCTGGTAAGCGGCCTGTGGCGAGCAGCCACTCCACAACATCGATTTCAGGCGAAGAAGCCCTGCCGGCAATGCTGCCGGCGGGGCTTTTTTTTGGAGCAAATCTATGAGTAAGTTAAAAGCATGGTTTCAGGGGCCGCAGGATATTACCGAAGCAGAGGCCGTTGAGGATTACGCGGTGGGCCGTGTGCCGGCGCACTATCGCTGGCCGATTCCGGCCATTATTCTGGTGCTGCTGGGCAACTCTACCGCGATGTTCTGGTTCAGCCTCGGGGCAGACATGAGCTACCAGGTCGGCTGGCCAATGCTGCTGCTGCCGATCGGTTATATGGTGGTGTTCGCCACCCTGATTGGCTCGTGCATCATGAAGATGGCGAGTAAAGAGGGGCTCTCACTCAATCTGATGACGCGCGGGCTGGGGTTTGGCTATATGGGCTCCGCCTTCACCTCGCTGATTTACGCCGTCAACTTCATCTTCTATTTCCTGTTTGAAGGCACCATTGTGTCTCACGCCATCGCCAACTATGCGGGCGTGCCGGTCAACTCCCTGACCGGCATCGCTATCTTTGCGCTGATGGGGCTGGCCGCCATCTGGTTTGTCTGGAAGGGCATGTCATCCATGCAGTTCCTGCAAACCTGGGGCGTTCCCATTTTCATTGTGCTGTTTGGCTTCTGTATCTGGCAGTTAACGCACCACTATCCGGCGGTCAGTTTCAGCGGCTGGCAGCCGAAAGGAGAGGCGGACAGTAACGCCCTGTGGCTGGTGATGAATATGGCCAACGGGCAGATTGTTTTTCAGGGACTGATGGCCACTGACTACGGTCGTTTTGCCCGTCCGGGGATCACGCATAAAGGCACCGCAACGATCATGCTGGGGATGCTGATCCCGATTGTTGTCGTCATGCTGTTTGGTGCCTTTATGGCCTACACTCTGATGCCGCATATTCAGGGCGAGGATGTCTGGTCGCTGGCGCTCGATCCGGGCTTCGTCTTCCCGCTGATTATGGGGCTGACCGGCGTGTTATTTGCGGTGATTACCCAGATCCGCATCAACGTACTGAATCTCTACTCAGGTTCGATTGCCCTGTCGAACACCATGGATATGGCGTTTAACTATCGCCCGGGACGTCAGTGGTGGATGCTGCTGGTCTGGTTGCTCGGCGTGCTGTTCTATATCTGCAATATCCTGCAGTATACCGGCACGTTCCTCTCCATTACCGGCATTCTCACCAACACCTGGGTCTTTATTATCCTTGCGGATTACTTTATCTGCCGCAAAGTGCTGCACCTTGCGCCTTCCGATTTCGTGGAGTATCGCAAAGCGTATCTGCGGATGTGGAATCCGTCCGGGGTCATTGCGTTGTGCGTCGCGGTGGCAACAGGCGCGGCAGGCGTGCTGGGCCTCTATCCGATGGTGTACGCCTCATTTATTGCCATGCTGGTTGGCCCTGTGCTGCATGTCGCTATCAGCGTGGCGACCCGCGGCAGCTACTACTTCAAAACCTTCCCGGAAGATATGCAAACCAGCTGGAAACCCTCTGATGCTTACCAGGGGCCGAAACCGGTGTTTAAACCCTTACTGAGCAAGGAGGCCGAATAATGCGCATCAACGTTGCAACCATTCAGTTTGAACCCACGCAGTTCAGAAAAGAGGAAAACGTCGCCCGGCTGCTGGCATCAGCCACTCAGGCGGCACGTGACGGCGCACGCTTAATCGTGATGCCGGAAATGGCCACTACCGGCTACTGCTGGCAGGATCGTGCGGAGGTCGCCCCCTACACAGAAACGGCGGATGGGCCCACCAGCCAGGCATTCGCTGCGATTGCGCGTGAGTTTAACTGCTTTCTGGTCTTTGGCATGCCGGAGCGGGACAGGGTAACCGACCTCTACTATAACAGCGCCATTCTGGTCGGCCCGCAGGGCGTGATTGGCGTCCACCGTAAAACGCATCCCTATATTTCGGAACCGAAATGGGCGGCTAACGGTGATGGCGGGCATCAGGTTTTTCAGACTGAGATCGGCAACATTGCGCTGCTGGTCTGTATGGATATTCACTTTATTGAAACTGCCCGGCTGGCTGCGCTGGGGGGCGCACAGATTATCTGCCACATCAGTAACTGGCTGGCTGAACGTACCCCTGCGCCTTACTGGCTCACGCGTGCCTGGGAGAACGGCTGTGCGCTGATTGAAAGTAACCGCTGGGGATGGGAGCGGGGCGTGCAGTTCAGCGGCGGCAGCTGCATTGTGGATAGCCAGGGAAATGTGCTGGCCAGCTGCGACAGCGGCGATCAGGTACTCAGCGCTGAGTTACCTCTTCCGGCGGAGAATCTACTTCTGAACAAGCGCCGGCCTGAGCTCTATCAGCGGCTGATGACCAATACTTTCCTCTGGAACCCCGCGGACTTTTTTGGCTTATATGGACGTGATCCCCTGCCTGAGGGCAAAGCGTCCCGTATTGCGGTGGCGCAGTTTCGCCCGCAAGACGAGGTGAATGCCAATCTGGCACAGATTCGGCACTGGGCCGGACAGGCAAAATCAGAGGGCGCGGAACTGCTGATTCTGCCGGAGCGCGCGCTGACCGGGGGTGACGGCAGCCATTGCGCGCTGTCGCGGGAGGATGCGCCTGTACAGGCGCTGATCGCGCTGGCGATGGAGCTGGATATCGCGCTGCTTGCAGGGTTCGCCGAGCGGGAAGGGGAGCAGTGTTACAACAGCGCGCTGCTGGTGAGCAGTGAGGGAGTCAACGCGCACTATCGCCAGATTCACCTCAGCGACCAGGATCGGCACTGGGCCTGCGCAGGGGATCAGTGGGTGACGTGCGATCTGCCCTGCGGGCGCGTTGGTATTCTGCTGGGTGAAGATCTGCTGGTGCCGGAAGCGGCCCGCATTCTGGCGCTGGAAGGCTGCGACATCATCGCCTGCCCGGCGCAGCTTCATTCACCTCTGCCCATGGCGCACCCGGGCACGGCGATACCCCATGTCTGGCCGATCCCGCGCGGCGCCGATCCTTACCACTGGCTGCTGCCGCGCGTTCGGGCGGGAGAGAATAACGTCTGGCTGGCTTTTGCCAACTGGCCCGCCGCCGCAGGCGAAAGCTTTGGCCTGAGCGGGATATACGGGCCGGATACCTTTGCCTTTCCACGCAGGGAAGCGAAAGCGACCGGTGCGAAGGGGCTGGCGCTGCTGGATATCTCCACGGGGTCAGCCGGAGATCCTTACCCCGATCATGTGGTAAGGCGTAAAGACCTGGTGCTGATGCGTCAGCCGCATTTCTACACTGCGCTGATTGCTCCATCACCGAAATGAGCCACAGACGCGGCCTGCGGGCCGCGCTGATTCAGGAGCTATTATGACTGCCACTCAGCCGCTGCCGAAACCCGTTATTCCGGTCGGTATTCTCTATTCAGTGTCAGGGGATTATGCGGTGATCGGGCGCGAGATGCTCAACGGCATCCTGCTGGCGATTGAGGAGATAAACGCCAATCCCGCCCATCCGTTTACCCTGGCGCCCGTGATCCGCGATCCGCAGGGGTCACTGGATCTCTATTACGACTATTGCCACGACTTACTCTATCGCCACGGGGTGCGTCACGTGATTGGCTGCTACACGTCGGCGGCGCGGAAGACCATTCTGCCGCTGATCGAAGGTGCCAACGCGCTGCTGTGGCATTCCGCGCGCTATGAGGGGTTTGAGAGCAGCAATAGCGTGATTTACCTGGGGGCCAGTCCCAACCAGCATATCCTGCCGATGCTCAGCTGGCTGTTACAGCAGCAGGCGGCGGAGATCTATCACATTGGTTCTAACTATGTCTGGTCATGGGAGATGGATCGCCTTACCCGTGAAGCCGTCATCCCCGCGGGCGGCAGCGTATTGCAGAGTAAATTACTGCCGATGGGGGACGAAAACGTGGAGGCGTTAATCGCGGATATTATCGCCTGCCGCCCGAAAGTCCTCCTGAATAC
>NZ_PUGA01000047.1:0-31517 GCF_003236725.1 Pantoea sp. ARC270 | reverse complement strand
GAGCAGTGCGAACAGTGCGTTAGCGTCCTGTCGCGAGGTGGCGTATATTACGCTTTCCTCCTTCAGAGTCAACCTCTTTTTCAGAAGTTTTTCTCCGGCGGCTCAGTCTCCTGAACCTCTCAACACCGCATTCCGTAAGCCGTTGTGCCGTGTCGATGGAGGCGCATTATAGGGAGTTGTCAGACAGGCGCAACCCATAAATTGCAGAAAAAAGCGCGTTCGCTGCATTCCACAGCAAAAGTCGCTGTTATACGCAGTTACACACAGCGTTATCCACATTCACCGGGCCTGGCAAATTTAGGCGAGCATCACGCAAACGTTTTCGCTACAATGCCGGGCAATATGACGGACTCCCCTTTTAGGGGCGTTACCTGAGGTTTTTGATTTTTCCTTCTTATATAGAAGAGAAAACCGCTGTAAAACCTGATGTAACGCTCTTCTATACGCGAAACAAAGCCAAGGGATAAACCACCATGCAACAACCTCGTCCTGTACGCCGCGCCTTGCTCAGTGTCTCTGACAAAGCCGGCATCCTCGAATTTGCTCAGGCGCTCTCCAGTCGCGGTGTCGAACTGCTCTCCACAGGTGGAACCGCTCGCCTGCTGGCGGATGCGGGTCTGGCTGTCACAGAAGTCTCTGATTACACCGGTTTCCCGGAAATGATGGATGGACGCGTCAAAACCCTGCATCCGAAAGTGCATGGCGGCATTCTGGGTCGTCGCGGCCAGGATGATGCCATCATGGCGCAGCATGACATCAGCCCTATCGACATGGTGGTCGTTAATCTCTATCCCTTTGCACAGACTGTTGCCCGTGAAGGATGCTCACTGGAAGACGCAGTAGAAAACATCGATATCGGCGGCCCGACCATGGTGCGCTCTGCTGCCAAGAACCACAAAGATGTGGCCATCGTGGTCAGCAGCGGCGACTACGACGCCATCATTGCTGAAATGGATGCCCACCAGAACGGCCTGACGCTCGACACCCGTTTCGACCTGGCGATCAAAGCGTTTGAACACACCGCCGCCTACGACGGCATGATCGCGAACTACTTTGGTAGTCTGGTGCCCGCCTATCACGGTGAACGCAATCAGCCTGCGGGTCGCTTCCCGCGTACCCTGAATCTGAACTTCATCAAGAAGCAGGATATGCGTTACGGCGAAAACAGCCACCAGCAGGCGGCCTTCTATATAGAAGAGCAGGTTGCTGAAGCCTCGGTTGCCACCGCGCAACAGGTTCAGGGCAAAGCGCTCTCCTATAACAATATCGCTGACACGGATGCTGCACTCGAGTGTGTCAAAGAGTTCAGTGACCCCGCCTGCGTCATTGTTAAACATGCTAACCCTTGTGGCGTTGCGACGGGCGACGACCTGCTGTCAGCCTATGACCGTGCTTACCAGACCGACCCTACCTCTGCGTTCGGGGGCATCATCGCCTTCAACCGCGAGCTGGATGAAGCGACAGCACAGGCCATTATCAGCCGCCAGTTCGTTGAGGTGATCATCGCGCCCGCCGTTTCCGAGGCCGCGCTGAAGATTACCGCCACGAAACAGAATGTCCGTGTCCTGATCTGCGGCCAGTGGCAGAACCGCACGGCAGCGCTCGATTTCAAACGCGTCAACGGTGGCCTGCTGGTTCAGGATCGCGATCTCGGTATGGTCGATGCCAGCCAGCTGCGCGTGGTCAGCAAGCGTCAGCCATCGGAGCAGGAGCTGCGTGATGCCCTCTTCTGCTGGAAGGTCGCGAAGTTTGTTAAATCCAACGCCATTGTCTATGCGCGTGACGGGATGACGATCGGGATTGGTGCCGGCCAGATGAGCCGCGTCTACTCCGCTAAAATTGCCGGTATCAAAGCGGGCGATGAAGGACTGGAAGTGAAAGGTTCTGCCATGGCGTCAGATGCGTTCTTCCCCTTCCGCGACGGTATTGATGCAGCCGCTGCGGTGGGCGTGAGCTGTGTGATTCAGCCTGGCGGCTCTATCCGCGATGAAGAGGTGATTGCGGCGGCGGATGAGCACGGCATTGCCATGATCTTTACCGATATGCGCCACTTCCGTCATTAATCGTTCCGGAGAGTAACAGATGAAAATTTTAGTGATTGGTAATGGCGGACGTGAACACGCGCTGGCCTGGAAAGCGGCACAGTCGCCGCTGGCAGAAACCGTCTTTGTTGCGCCAGGTAACGCCGGTACGGCATTAGAGCCTGCGCTGCAGAATGTCGCAATCAGTGCGACCGATATCCCTGCCCTGCTGGATTTTGCCCAGCGCGAGAAGATCGATCTGACCATTGTCGGACCGGAAGCACCGCTGGTCATTGGCGTGGTGGATGCATTCCGTCAGGCTGGGCTGACCATTTTTGGCCCGACTCAGGCTGCCGCACAGCTGGAAGGCTCAAAAGCATTTACCAAAGATTTTCTGGCACGCCATCAGATCCCCAGCGCGGCATACCAGAACTTTACCGAGGTCGAGCCGGCTCTCGCGTATCTGCGTGAAAAAGGCGCGCCTATCGTTATTAAAGCTGACGGCCTGGCCGCCGGTAAAGGCGTCATTGTGGCGATGACGCTGCAGGAAGCTGAAGAGGCCGTTCAGGATATGCTGGCCGGTAATGCCTTTGGCGACGCCGGGCACCGCATTGTGATCGAAGAGTTTCTGGATGGCGAAGAAGCCAGCTTTATTGTGATGGTCGACGGCGAGCATGTGCTGCCAATGGCCACCAGCCAGGATCATAAACGCGTAGGCGATGGTGATACCGGTCCGAACACCGGCGGAATGGGCGCCTATTCCCCGGCGCCGGTCGTCACCGATGAGATCCACCAGCGCGTCATGGATCAGGTTATCTGGCCGACGGTGCGCGGCATGGCTGCTGAAGGCAACGTTTACACCGGTTTTCTCTACGCCGGTCTGATGATCGATCGCACCGGGCAGCCGAAAGTGATCGAATTCAACTGCCGCTTCGGCGATCCGGAAACCCAGCCGATCATGCTGCGCCTGCAGTCGGATCTGGTCGATCTTTGCCTGGCCGCCTGTGAGGGTAAACTGGATCAGAAAACGTCGCAGTGGGATCCGCGTCCTGCGCTCGGTGTGGTACTGGCGGCGGGCGGTTATCCGGGTGACTACAGTCAGGGTGATCAGATCCACGGTCTGCCACTGGAAGAGGTTGCGGACGGCAAGGTCTTTCACGCCGGAACCCGGCTGGAAGAGGATCGGGTGCTGACCAGCGGTGGCCGCGTGCTGTGCGTTACCGCACTGGGTGAGGATGTCGCTGCGGCACAGAAGCGGGCTTATGCGCTGACACAGCCCATCTCGTGGCAGGGCAGCTTCTGCCGCCGCGATATTGGCTATCGCGCCATTAATCGCAAATAAGTTCAGGGGGCACCGGGTGCCCCCTTTTTATTTTTACATATCATCTTCTGTCGGCTGCTGCGCGCACTCATCCTGCTGACTGATCCGCAACAGCTGAATGCCTTCCGGCGCGTCCAGCCATGACACCATCAGCGGTGCCGGGGCGCTGCGCTGCTGCTGTGTCAGTATCCGCAGGGCATCAGCATCAAAAGCGGGCCTGACCTGCTGACCTTCACAACTCTCCAGCAGATTATTGCCCAGCCAGTGTCCCTGCCTCAGGAATACCCGACCGCTCAACAGCGCATCACTAAGATTACGCATCCGCTGAGCGTCAAACTTATAGAGTTCCACCGCATCAGCACTCACGGCTTCACGCCGGTCTGACAGCTGACGCTGCATAAAGTTGAGGCCGCCCGCCTGGTCAAAGCGCAGGGTGACATCATCAGGCTGCTTCCCTTTTACCTGGCGCTGAACGCTGATCAGCGCCTCTTCCAGCCAGACATAATCGGTCACCTCGCCCTCACCGCCACTGAACGGCGTGTAGATCGTACGAATATGGACAGACTGGTGATCGCTGTTTTTACGCCAGATGCGCACAACACCACGATCGGCAAGATAGCCACTGGCAGAAAAGGGGGGAATATCCGGAACAGAGCTGCAGCTAAACAGAAACAGGGAGAGAAACAGAACAGCTAAACGCTGAAACAGCGGGGTCATGATGGCTGGCCTCTTAAACAAAAGGGGCGAAACGCCCCCTGTTTTAAAGCTTAACCGCAGTGCGACGTCTTACTTAACGGCGTCTTTCAGCGCTTTACCAGACACGAATGCCGGTACGTTTGCTGCAGCGATTTTGATCTCTTTGCCAGTCTGCGGGTTACGACCGGTACGCTCAGCGCGGTGGTTCACTTTAAAAGTACCAAAACCAACCAGTTGTACAGCATCACCATCTTTCAGAGACTCAGTGATCGCAGCCAGAGTAGATTCCAGCGCTGCCTTAGCCTGGGTTTTAGACAGGTCAGCTTTTTCTGCGATCACATCAATCAGTTGAGTCTTGTTCATAAGTTATCCTTAAAGTGTATTTATCGCTTGCTAAGCAACGAGTGCGAGGGAAAAGCCATATTCTGGCACTCTTCTGCCTGCACGCACCGATAGCCACAATTTTCAGCCCCCCAAATGTAGACCAGAGAGGGGGCCAATGTGAAGCCTCCAGGCGCGCTAATTCGGGCCTGAAGTCACGTTTTATCGCCTTACTGCTGGAAATTTATACCGATGTTACTTATTCCCGCTTCACGCAGGTCAGATCGCAGACCTTTAATCAATTCAAGGTCGCGCTCTTCACACTCCGCCAGCAGGCGGAAAATCTCCCACTGGAGGTCCCACTCATCGATAATAGCCGGGTTTTCACGCAGCTCCTCATCGGTCATTTCGCGTCCAGCCTGTGTCATTTCCAGCATGGCAACCGTCGTAATGGATGTCCTGCTGACTTCAATCGCATGCTCCAGCGTTTCACCACTCAGCTGGGCATGTAACACTTCGCTCAGGGCCACGCAGGCATCAATAGCCGGATAGACGCCATAGACCTCAAACGCATCGCCATCGGGAATGGCAGCCTCGAGCTTTTCCAGCTGGCTGTCGAAGTTAATCTTCGCATCTTTGACCGTCAGGTTTTCCCAGATCAGATCAAGGATGCGGCGATAGAGTGCCGGATCGGCAAATTCAGTCTGCTCGCAGAATGCGCGATAGTTGGGGTACATACGCTCGCACAGGCAGGCCATAAACGTCAGATGCTGCCAGCTTTCCAGCTTCGCCAGACGCAGATGAACGGGATTTTGTAACATAAAGGTGGCTCTTATTCGTTTCGCTGGCCGCAGTGTAACTGCAAAAGCGCAGCACAAACAGTGTTAAAGCGCGTTTTGCCAGCGCTGGAAAGCGGAACGGTTCGACGCCACTGCATCGGCCCAGCGGGTGGGTTCCGGCAAACGGTAACCGCGCGTACAGTTTTCGACCCACTGCAGCGCAGTATCCAGGCTGACACGGTGGCCGGTGGCGACGAACAGCGGGTTGCAGCGTTGCTTGCTGCGCCATACCCAGCCAATCTGCTCACCTTTGTCGATCAGCGGCTGGCGGCTGCCCGGTTGCGCATCCAGATCGGCAAAACGACCACACAGCCGGCTTTTCGCGACCCCGATAGTAGGCACATCCACCAGCAGACCAAAATGCGAGGCAACGCCGAGCCGTCTGGGATGCGAAATCCCGTGTCCATCCACAAACAGCAGGTCCGGCTTCTGCTCCAGCATCTCCCAGGCGGCCATCAGGGCCGGATATTCCCGGAAGGAGAGAAAGCCCGGGATGTAGGGCATCGTCGTCTCAATACGCGCGATGCGATGCTCCACCAGCCGAAGCGATGGGTACTCCAGGATTACCATCGCTGCGCGTGTGATCGTGCCTTCCTGCTCAAAACCTACGTCGGCCCCGCCGATATAGCGAGGCGGTAACACATCAAAATCATCGTCACGCACCACGTCAGCGGCGCGTTGTAACTGCTCAGCGCGAAGTGCGGCAATATCCATGATTACTCCTGATGCCAGGGACGTGATAAACGATGCACAGCATCAACAAAGACACCGGCATTTTCCGGTGGCACATCCAGATGAATGCCGTGCCCCAGATTAAAGACATGGCCGGTGCCGGAACCAAAGCGCTCCAGAATACCGGCCACTTCCTGCTCAATACGTTCAGGTGCCGCATAGAGCATAGAGGGGTCCATATTGCCCTGCAGCGCAACTTTATCGCCCACGCGACGGCGCGCATCGTCAATGTCGGTGGTCCAGTCGAGACCCAGCGCATCACAGCCGGTGGCGGCCATCGCTTCCAGCCACTGTCCACCGCCTTTGGTGAACAGCGTCACCGGCACGCGGCGGCCATCATTTTCACGCAGCAGGCCATCAACAATTTTGTGCATGTAGTGAAGGGAGAATTCGCGGTAGTCACGGCCGGTCAGCACGCCGCCCCAGGTGTCGAAGACCATCACCGACTGGGCACCTGCGCGAATCTGCGCATTGAGATAGAGAATGACGCTGTCAGCCAGCTTATCCAGCATCGCATGCAACGTAGCAGGCTCGGCATACATCATCTTTTTGATTCGGGTAAACGCTTTGCTGCTGCCGCCTTCCACCATGTAGGTGGCCAGCGTCCATGGACTGCCGGAGAAGCCGATCAGCGGCACCTCGCCATTCAGATTGCGGCGGATGGTGCGAACCGCGTTCATCACATAGCCCAGCTCCATCTCCGGATCGGGCACCGGCAAGCGATCAACGTCAGCGCGGCAGGTTACAGGGTTTGAGAAACGCGGGCCTTCGCCGGTTTCAAAATAGAGTCCCAGTCCCATCGCATCCGGAATCGTCAGGATGTCACTGAAGAGGATGGCGGCATCCAGCGGAAAACGACGCAGCGGCTGCAGGGTGACTTCACAGGCCAGCTCGGCGTTTTTACACAGCGACATAAAATCACCCGCCTGGGCGCGTGTCGCTTTGTACTCCGGCAAATAGCGCCCGGCTTGTCGCATCATCCATACCGGCGTGACATCCACCGGCTGACGTAACAGGGCACGCAAATAACGATCGTTCTTCAGTTCACTCATCTCAACACTCTCTCAATAACAGGCGTGTAGTGTAGCACTTTCACACTTCAGCGCGGCACAGGGCGACGGTATCTTCAATCAGGCGGCGTGCCACGGTGCCGGGTGGAGGCAGCAGGGGAAGGTCATCAAAACGGAACCAGGCCGCATCCAGCAGCTCTTTGCCATCATGCTGCAGATCGCCGCTGTCATACTCCGCCATGAAGGCGGTCATCAGGGATTGCGGAAAGGGCCACGGCTGAGAGGTCACATAGCGCACGTTTTTGACGCGGATGTTGCTCTCCTCCATCACTTCGCGGGCAACGGCCTGCTCCAGCGTCTCACCGACCTCCACAAAGCCGGCCAGCACGGTATAGACCTTGTTGCGATGGCGGGCATGATTTGCCAGCAGGATTTCATCACCACGACGGATAGCCACGATGATGCAGGGGGCGATTTGCGGATAGTAACGCTCACGGCAATGACTGCACAGGCAGGCAAATTCATGCCTGCTGTGATGCATTTCATGGCCGCAGTAGCCGCACCAGCGATGAGAGCGGTAAAACTCCGCCAGCTGCACACCCCGCCCCGCCAGCTGAAACAGTCCGACATCCTGATCGATCAACTGCCGCACGGAGAACATATCGGCAGAGCGTGACGCACAAATCAGCCAGACATGTTCGCCCTGCCACTCTCCGATAAGGCGTGCTTTACTGCCAGTCAGACCAAAATTTTCGGCGTTTCCGTGGGGTAAATCACCTTGTGGCAACCAAAGTTTCTGTTCATGGCTGACAATCCACCATCCAGCGTCTACGCTTGAGATTTCGCATTGCATTTATTTCGTCATCCTTAGCGTCAAATCGTACGCTGAAGCCCTGATGTTAAGTGTGTTGATAAACAACTATAACTCACATGGAGTCAGATATGCTTAACCAGTTAAACGTCCTGGCTGAACGCGTAGGTGGCAGTAATGAGCTGGTCGATTCCTGGCTCGAAGCCCGTCGCCAGCTGCTGGTGACCTATTATCATCTGGTCGGCCTGAAGCCCAACAAAGAAGCCCTGACCCGTCTCGATGAGCAGGCGCTGGACAACTTCTGTCACAGCCTGGTCGATTATCTTTCGGCCGGTCACTTCAGTATCTATGAACGTGTTATCAGTGAAATGAACGGTGACAGCCCGATGATTGCGGCTGCGCAGATCTATCCGCCACTGGAAGCCAACACCGAGCGGCTGATGCAGCTCTATGATGGTCACCTGCAACAGGCGATAGACGATGAAAACTGCATGACTTTCCAGCAGGCGCTTTCAGAAGTGGGCGAAGTGCTGGAGTCGCGCTTCACGCTGGAAGATAAGCTGATCCAGCTGGCATGGGATAATCAGCTGGCTACCCCGCCGGTTGCCAATGACAGTCAGATTGCCCGTCCCGCTTAACCGGTATCACCACCAAAAGGGTTGAGATTATCCACTCGCCCTTTTATGCTGAAGAGGTTCCGAGGCCACTACGCCGACGAACCTTTTTTATTTTTTGCTGTGAAAAACACGATTTTTACGCCCAATCTGCCGGTCAGATTGGTGCGTAAAAAGCGCTTCTTGTCGGAGTGCCCAGCCGGGCTGAGACCGTTAATTCGGGATCCGCGGAACCTGATCAGGTTAGAACCTGCGAAGGGAACAAGAGTAAATTTTTACGGTATGCCAGCATTCTTATGCTGCCGATACCGCTACTCCTTCCGAACTCCGGACAAGCATCGTTCCCCCTGAACAGGAAGATTGCTATGTCTGACCCAAAAATGACCCGTCGTGAACAACGTGCCCAGGCGCAGGAGTTTATTGATTCGCTGCAAAGCGGCAGTGCATTTCCCCAGTCCCGTCGCATCTGGATAACCGGCAGCCGTGACGATATTCGCGTTCCGATGCGCGAGATCACGCTAAGCCCGACCCACACCGGTGGCAGCAAAGCCCAGCCGACCTATGAGCCAAACGAAGCGGTGCCGGTTTACGACACGGCAGGTGCCTATGGCGATCCCGCGGCACAGATCGATGTTCATCGCGGCCTGGAAAAACTGCGCGCCCGCTGGATAGCGGAACGCGATGACAGCGAATACCTGCCACAAAACAGTTCCGGCTACACCCAGCAACGGCTGGCTGATGAGGGGCTGGACCATCTGCGCTTCGATCACCTACCGACGCCACGCCGGGCCTGTCCAGGCCGCCGCGTCACCCAGCTGCATTATGCCCGCCAGGGGATCATCACCCCGGAAATGGAGTTTATTGCGCTGCGGGAAAATATGGGCCGTGAGCGGATTCGCAGTGAAGTGCTGCTGCAACAGCATCCGGGCCACAATTTTGGTGCGCATCTGCCAGCCAGCATCACACCGGAGTTTGTGCGGCAGGAGGTGGCAGCCGGACGGGCCATCATCCCTGCCAATATCAATCACCCGGAATCGGAGCCGATGATCATCGGCCGTAACTTTCTGGTTAAGGTGAATGCCAATATCGGTAACTCGGCGGTCACCTCCTCCATTGAAGAGGAGGTGGAAAAACTGGTCTGGTCGACGCGCTGGGGGGCCGATACGGTGATGGATCTCTCTACCGGCCGCTATATTCATGAAACGCGCGAGTGGATTCTGCGGAACAGCCCGGTCCCCATCGGCACCGTGCCGATCTATCAGGCGCTGGAAAAAGTGAACGGCGTGGCCGAGGCACTGAACTGGGACGTTTTCCGCGACACGCTGCTTGAGCAGGCGGAACAGGGGGTGGATTACTTCACGATACACGCTGGCGTCCTGCTGCGTTATGTCCCGATGACGGCGAAGCGGCTGACCGGGATCGTGTCGCGCGGCGGATCGATCATGGCGAAATGGTGCCTGTCGCATCATCAGGAGAACTTCCTTTATCAGCATTTCCGGGAGATTTGTGAAATCTGCGCCGCTTACGATGTGTCGCTGTCGCTGGGCGATGGTCTGCGGCCGGGTTCGATTCAGGATGCGAACGATGAGGCGCAGTTCGCTGAGCTGCGTACCCTGGGCGAACTGACCCGTATTGCCTGGGAATATGATGTACAGGTGATGATTGAAGGGCCGGGCCATGTGCCGATGCATATGATCCGCCGCAACATGACCGAACAGCTCGACCTGTGCGATGAAGCCCCCTTCTACACCCTCGGCCCGCTGACCACCGACATCGCACCGGGCTATGACCACTTTACCTCCGGAATCGGGGCCGCCATGATTGGCTGGTTTGGCTGCGCCATGCTCTGTTACGTCACACCTAAAGAGCATCTGGGGCTGCCGAACAAAGAGGATGTCAAACAGGGGCTGATCACCTACAAAATCGCGGCACATGCTGCCGACCTGGCTAAAGGCCATCCCGCTGCGCAGATCCGCGATAACGCCATGTCCAAAGCGCGCTTTGAATTCCGCTGGGAAGATCAGTTCAACCTGGCGCTGGACCCTCACACCGCCCGCGCCATGCATGATGAAACCCTGCCGCAGGAGTCAGGCAAAGTGGCCCATTTCTGTTCAATGTGCGGCCCTAAATTCTGCTCAATGAAGATTTCTCAGGAGGTGCGCGAGTTTGCGGCACGCCAGGATAGCCGCGCTGAACCGGTGGAAGTGGGCATGGCCCGGATGTCAGAGC
Source organism: Pantoea sp. ARC270 (assembly GCF_003236725.1). Lineage (NCBI taxonomy): Bacteria > Pseudomonadati > Pseudomonadota > Gammaproteobacteria > Enterobacterales > Erwiniaceae > Pantoea > Pantoea sp. ARC270. The sequence continues at coordinate 20,923 of NZ_PUGA01000047.1, read as the reverse complement.
ATTTCCGCAGCCGCGGGGGTGAGCTTTATCACTCTGCCGATGTTATTGAGGAGGAGTAACCATGTCTGCCTTTCCTGCTACCGCCCCGCGCCTGGGGCTCTATCCGGTGGTTGACAGCCCCGCCTGGATTGAACGCCTGCTGACGGCGGGCGTGCGCACGTTGCAGCTGCGCATAAAAGATCAGCCTGATGAGATTGCCGAACCCGCGATTGCTCAGGCGATAGCGCTGGGCAAACGCTACGATGCGCGCCTGTTTATCAATGATTACTGGGAGCTGGCGATCAGACATGACGCCTATGGTGTGCATCTGGGTCAGGAAGATCTGGATGTTGCCGATCTCGCCCGGATTCGCCAGGCAGGATTGCGGCTCGGGATCTCCACCCATGATGATACCGAGCTGGATCGCGCCCTGGCGATCCAGCCCTCTTACATTGCGCTGGGACATATCTTCCCGACGCAGACCAAAGCGATGCCTTCTGCGCCTCAGGGCGTGGAACAACTGAAGCGACATCTGGCACGCCTGACGCACATCCCCACCGTGGCGATTGGCGGTATCTCGATTGCCCGGGCACCGGAAGTCCTGGCAACCGGCGTGGGCAGCATTGCTGTGGTGAGTGCGATTACCCAGGCAGATGACTGGCGTGAAGCCACGCGCACCCTGCTGGCGCTGGCAGAGCCTCACGGATAGCGATTTCCGGAACCTGTCCCGCATCCTGGCGGCAAATGCGGTAACGTCCACCACTTTCCGGGAAAGCGGCGCGCAGAAGCAGAGGCTGACGGTGGCACCTCCTGAACCGGTACTTTAACGTGGCCGTCGTCAGGTGAAGGTTATCTGACCAGGGCCGGTTCCCTCCTCTTGCCGGCCCTGCTTCTTCTTCGGTTTAAGCGACATCGGGAGCGGAAGCAGGCGTCTCATGCTGACAGGAGAGCATGGCGCGTTCCACGGCCGCACCCAGCCGTGCCAGCGCCTGTTCCGTCTGATCGGTGATGGGCAGCGCAAAGTTCAGACGCAGACAGTTGCGATATTTCCCCGATGCTGAAAAGAGTGAGCCGACGGCAATCTGGATTTTTGACTCGCGCAGTTCGCGGTTAAGCCGGACGGCGTCAAACGCTTCAGGAAGTTCTATCCACATCATAAAACCGCCCTGAGGACGAGAGACGCAGATACCGCAGGGAAAGTAGTGGCGCACCCAGCAGCTGAAAGTTTCATAGTTGCGGTGATAGATCTGCCGCATCCGGCGCAGATGAGGCTGATAATGGCCCTGGCGGATAAACTCGGAAACGGCATGCTGAGGCTGCGTAGCCGTAGAGCCTGTGACGATATATTTCATGTGCAGCACGCGGTCGCGATAACGGCCAGGTGCCACCCAGCCAACCCGCAGACCTGGCGCCAGCGTTTTTGAAAAGGAGCTGCAGAGCAGCACCCGGCCATCCATATCGAGCGCCTTAATGGCGGGCGGACGGGGATATTCCCAGGCTAACTCTCCATAAACGTCATCTTCGATGATGGCCGCATCAAAACGCTGCGCCAGCGCCAGTAACGCCCGTTTGCGCGCCTCAGGCATGATAAAGCCGAGCGGATTATTGCAGTTCGGAACAACGATGACCGCTTTAATGGGCCACTGGTCAAAAGCCAGTTCCAGCGCCTCAAGACTGATGCCGGTTATCGCATCGGTCGGAATTTCAATGGCCCGGATGCCAAAGCCACGCAGGGTTTGCATGATACCGTGAAAAGAGGGCGACTCGACGGCGATGATATCGCCCGGTTCACAGACCGCCCGCACGGCTACCGATAAGGCTTCATGGCAGCCGGTCGTGATAACAATATCATCGGCGGTAAGCTGACAGCCGCTATCGATCGCCAGCCTGGCAACCTGTTTCCGCAGCGCGAGGACGCCATAGAGGTTGTCATAATTCAGCAGGCCAGCCTCCTGCTTCTGAGCCTGACGGCTGAAGGCTTTCCACAGCGGCTTCAGGGTCGGCTGGGTCAGATCGGGCATGCCGCTGCCCAGTTGCAGTACGTCATCTTCCAGCCGGCTGTTGAGCAGCTCCAGCACCGCGTCCCACTGCGTCACCTCAACAGGCCGCTGCACGGGACGGGTCAGCGCAGGTACCGGCGGCGTGGCTTTGTGTGACGCCACAAAATAGCCGGAGCGCGACTGCGGGATAATCATCTGCTTCTCTTCCAGCAGGCGATAAGCCTGCTGCACCGTGCTGATACTCACCCCATGTTCCGCACTCAGGCTGCGCACAGAGGGCAGACGCTCCCCGCTGCGAAACAAGCCCTGTTCGATACGCTGTGCCAGCAACGTGGCCAGATGTTCATAGCGGGTCATTGTATCCTCTCCTGCCAGCGTGATGATGAGCGACCAGTACAGTCAGGCTCCTTTTTTACCATTCAGATCGCGATCTCTTCAATCTGTATGTTAATAAAAGGTGATTTTTGAGTCTGTATCATACAGGTGTATCCCCGGAAAATAGTGCTCAGGCCAATCATTGAGGAAACTATCATGGGATATGATGAAAATCGCGCCGCTAAGCCCTTTGCTGTTACGCCTTACCTTCTGCTCCGTTATCTGTGGCGCAGCTTCAGACGCTGGCAGCTGCGGCGCGAAACGCGCGCTATTCTGTCGAGACTGAGTGACAGTCAGCTGAAAGATATCGGCATCGGCCGCAATGACTGGAATGGCTGAATCAGAGACAAAAAAAAACCCTGCCGAAGCAGGGTTTTTATCAGGCGAAGGACGATTAATCGTCTTTGCTGCCGCCGAGGCCGGCGTTCAGCAGTTCAGCCAGACTGGCTGAGGCTTCATCCGCAGTCACCTGCGGTGCAGCCGGAACTTCACCCGCCGCTTTACGGCGCATACGATCCTGATGGTATGCATAACCGGTACCGGCCGGAATCAGACGACCCACGATGACGTTCTCTTTCAGGCCGCGCAGTTCATCACGCTTACCTGCTACTGCTGCTTCGGTCAGGACACGGGTCGTTTCCTGGAACGATGCGGCAGAGATGAACGATTCGGTTGCCAGTGATGCTTTGGTAATACCCAGCAGGTCACGTACGAAGGTTGCGCCAACTTTTCCGTTCGCTTCCAGATCACGGTTAGAGATCTTGATGCGAGAGAATTCAGCCTGCTCACCTTCCAGGAAGTCGGTGCTTCCTGCGCTCACGATGGTCGCTTTACGCAGCATCTGACGAACGATGACTTCGATGTGCTTATCGTTAATCTTAACGCCCTGCAGACGATAAACTTCCTGCACTTCGTTAGTGATATAACGGGTCACCGCATGCACGCCACGCAAGCGCAGGATGTCATGTGGAGACTCTGGGCCATCGGAAACCACGTCACCGCGCTCAACACGTTCACCTTCGAACACGTTCAGCTGACGCCATTTCGGAATCATCTCTTCGTATGGCTCACTGCCATCCAGCGGCGTGATGACCAGACGACGTTTACCTTTGGTCTCTTTACCGAAGGAGATGATACCGCTGATCTCAGCCAGGATAGCCGGCTCTTTCGGACGACGCGCTTCGAACAGGTCAGCAACGCGTGGCAGACCACCGGTAATATCCTTGGTACCGCCAGATTCCTGCGGAACACGCGCCAGCGTGTCACCAGCACTGATCTTAACGCCATCTTCCAGCTGAACAATCGCTTTACCCGGCAGGAAGTACTGAGCAGGCATATCAGTGCCTGGGATCAGAACGTCGTTGCCGCTGGCATCAACAATTTTCAGCGCAGGACGCAGATCTTTACCGCCTGACGTACGTTCAGCACTGTCCAGCACCACCAGCGAAGAAAGACCGGTCAGGTCATCTGTCTGACGGGTAATGGTCTGGCCGTCAATCATGTCGGTGAAGCGAATGAAACCGCCCACTTCGGTGATAACTGGCATGGTATGCGGATCCCAGTTTGCTACGGTTTCGCCCGCTGCAACCTGCTCACCATCACCTTTCGCCATGGTAGAACCGTAAGGAACTTTATAGCTCTCTTTGGTACGACCAAATTCATCGATCATTTTCAGTTCGACGTTACGCGAGGTGATCACCAGCTTACCTGCCGAGTTCGTTACCGACTTGGCGTTGGTCAGCTTGATGGTACCTTTGTTCTTCACCTGAATGCTGGATTCAGCAGCCGCACGTGATGCCGCACCACCGATGTGGAACGTACGCATCGTCAGCTGTGTACCCGGCTCACCGATGGACTGTGCCGCGATAACACCGATCGCTTCACCTTTGTTGATGATGTGACCACGTGCCAGGTCGCGACCGTAGCAATGCGCACACACACCAAAGTCAGTTTCACAACCTACGACAGAACGCACTTTCAGGCTGTCGACTGAGTTCAGTTCCAGCACGTCACACCAGTGCTCATCGAGCAGGGTGTTACGTGGAACCAGAATGTCAGCCGAGCCCGGCTTCAGAACGTCTTCCGCGGTCACACGACCCAGAACGCGTTCGCGCAGTGGCTCTTTCACGTCGCCACCTTCGATGACCGGGGTCATCATGATGCCTTCGTGCGTACCACAGTCATCTTCGGTCACAACCAGATCCTGGGCAACGTCAACCAGACGACGCGTCAGATAACCGGAGTTCGCGGTTTTCAGTGCGGTATCCGCAAGACCTTTACGCGCACCGTGGGTTGAGATGAAGTACTGGAGTACGTTCAGACCTTCACGGAAGTTCGCGGTAATCGGCGTCTCGATGATGGAGCCATCTGGCTTCGCCATCAGACCACGCATACCGGCCAGCTGACGAATCTGTGCAGCAGAACCACGCGCACCGGAGTCGGCCATCATAAAGATGCTGTTAAAGGAAACCTGTTTCTCTTCTTCGCCGTCACGGTTAATCACGGTTTCAGTAGAGAGGTTTTCCATCATCGCCTTGGCAACACGTTCGTTGGCTGCGGCCCAGATATCGATGACTTTGTTATAACGTTCACCCGCGGTAACCAGACCAGACTGGAACTGTTCCTGGATCTCGGCCACTTCCGCTTCCGCTTCGGTGATGATTTCCACTTTCTTCTCTGGAATAACCATGTCGTCGATACCGACTGACGCGCCTGAACGGGCTGCGTAGGCGAAACCGGTGTACATGGTCTGGTCAGCAAAGATAACGGTCGGCTTCAGCCCCAGAATGCGGTAACAGGTGTTCAGCATTTTGGAGATCGCTTTTTTACCCAGCGCCTGGTTCACGATGGAGTAAGGCAGACCTTTCGGCACGATCATCCACAGGATGGCACGGCCAATCGTGGTGTCGATCAGGCTGGTTTTCGCAACCCACTCATCCTGCTCATTTTTCTCGTGTTCGGTGATACGCACCTTAACGCGAGCGTGCAGTGAGGCCAGGCCAGCGCGATAAATACGCTCAGCTTCTTTCGGGCCAGTCAGTACCATGCCTTCGCCTTTGGCGTTAACACAGTCACGGGTCATGTAGTACAGACCCAGTACAACGTCCTGAGAAGGAACGATGATTGGCTCGCCGTTCGCAGGTGACAGGATGTTGTTGGTAGACATCATCAGCGCACGCGCTTCCAGCTGGGCTTCCAGCGTCAGCGGAACGTGAACAGCCATCTGGTCACCATCGAAGTCGGCGTTATACGCCGCACAAACCAGCGGGTGCAGCTGGATAGCTTTACCTTCGATCAGAACCGGTTCAAAGGCCTGAATACCCAGACGGTGCAGCGTAGGCGCACGGTTCAGCAGAACCGGGTGCTCACGGATCACTTCGTCGAGGATATCCCAGACAACCGCTTCTTCGCGCTCAACCATTTTCTTCGCGGCTTTGATGGTGGTGGCCAGGCCACGCAGTTCCAGCTTGCCGTAAATAAACGGTTTGAACAGTTCGAGTGCCATTTTCTTCGGCAGACCGCACTGATGCAGACGCAGGTATGGACCTACGGTGATAACCGAACGACCGGAGTAGTCGACACGTTTACCCAGCAGGTTCTGACGGAAACGACCCTGCTTACCTTTGATCATGTCAGCCAGCGATTTCAGCGGACGCTTGTTGGAACCGGTGATCGCACGACCGCGACGACCGTTGTCCAGCAGTGCATCGACCGCTTCCTGCAGCATACGCTTTTCGTTGCGCACGATGATATCTGGCGCAGCCAGATCCAGCAGGCGCTTCAGACGGTTGTTACGGTTGATCACGCGACGATAAAGATCGTTCAGATCTGACGTAGCAAAACGTCCGCCATCCAGCGGAACCAGCGGACGCAGATCCGGTGGCAGAACAGGCAGCACGGTCAGGATCATCCACTCTGGCTTGTTACCAGACTGAACGAACGCTTCCAGCAGCTTGATACGCTTGGTCAGCTTTTTACGCTTGGTTTCAGAGTTGGTTTCGTTCAGCTCTTCACGCAGCTGCTCGCACTCCTGGTCCAGATCCATGTTTTTCAACAGGGCCTGGATCGCTTCGGCGCCCATTTTGGCGTCGAACTCGTCACCGAACTCTTCCAGTGCGTCAAGGTACTGCTCTTCAGTCAGGATCTGACGCTTCTCGAGGTTGGTCATGCCACCTTCGATTACCACGTAAGATTCAAAGTAGAGCACGCGCTCGATGTCACGCAGTGGCATATCCAGCAGCAAGCCGATACGCGATGGCAGTGACTTCAGGAACCAGATGTGCGCAGTCGGCGACGCCAGTTCGATGTGGCCCATACGCTCACGGCGTACTTTAGTCTGGGTCACTTCAACGCCGCACTTCTCACAAATCACACCACGGTGTTTCAGACGCTTGTACTTACCGCACAGGCACTCATAGTCTTTTACCGGCCCGAAGATACGGGCACAGAACAGACCATCGCGCTCTGGCTTAAAAGTACGGTAGTTAATGGTTTCTGGCTTTTTCACTTCACCAAAAGACCAGGAACGGATCATGTCTGGCGAAGCCAGCGCAATTTTGATCGCATCAAACTCTTCGGTCTTAGTTTGCGCTTTCAGAAACTTAAGTAAGTCTTTCACGGATTAGCTCCCGTCGGAGTGAGACTCAGGGGGCGTCCAACCGAAATTGAACGCCCCGTAACCAGTACAATTGCGAGCGCTTAAACCCTGCGCTTTCAGGCGGCGGCGAACCACAGCCTGAAATGGGGGTTACTCGTCTTCCAGCTCGATGTTGATACCCAGCGAGCGAATCTCTTTCAACAGTACGTTGAAGGATTCCGGCATGCCCGGTTCCATCTGATGGTTGCCGTCAACGATGTTTTTATACATCTTGGTACGGCCGTTGACGTCATCAGACTTAACGGTAAGCATTTCCTGCAGGGTATACGCGGCACCGTATGCTTCCAGTGCCCATACTTCCATCTCACCAAAGCGCTGACCACCGAACTGCGCCTTACCACCCAGCGGCTGCTGAGTAACCAGGCTGTAGGAACCGGTAGAACGTGCATGCATCTTGTCATCAACCAGGTGGTTAAGTTTCAGCATGTACATGTAGCCAACGGTTACCTGACGTTCGAACTGTTCACCGGTGCGGCCGTCAAACAGGGTAATCTGACCGGAAGAAGGCAGACCGCCGAGCTGTAACAGCTCTTTGATTTCGCTCTCTTTCGCGCCATCAAACACCGGCGTTGCGATTGGCATACCTTTTTTCAGGTTCTCTGCCAGGCGCAGCACTTCGTCGTCGGAGAAGGTGTTCAGATCAACTTTCTGACGCAGATCGCTTCCCAGGTCATAGGCACGCTGGATGAATTCGCGCAGTTTCGCGACTTCTTCCTGCTTCTTCAGCATGGCGTTGATTTTCTCACCAATGCCCTTCGCTGCCATCCCCAGGTGTGTCTCAAGGATCTGACCGATGTTCATACGCGATGGTACGCCCAGCGGGTTCAGTACGATGTCGACCGGCGTACCGTTCTCATCGTAAGGCATGTCTTCGATTGGGTTGATCTTAGAGATAACACCTTTGTTACCGTGACGACCTGCCATCTTATCACCAGGCTGGATCTGACGTTTAACGGCCAGATAAACCTTAACGATTTTCAGCACGCCCGGTGCCAGATCGTCGCCCTGGGTGATCTTACGGCGCTTGCCTTCGAGTTTTTTCTCAAACTCGTGCTTCAGTTCGTCGTACTGCTCTGCCAGCTGCTCCAGCTGGTTTTGTCTGGCTTCATCAGTCAGACCCAGCTCCAGCCAGCGCTCGCGCGGCAGCTTGTCCAGCTTGTCTGCTTCAACGCCACCTGCGATCAGGACGCTCTGGATACGGCTGAACAGGCCCGCTTCCAGGATCTGCAGCTCTTCAGACAGGTCTTTCTTAGCCTGCTTCAGCTGCATCTCTTCGATTTCGAGCGCACGCTTGTCTTTTTCCACGCCATCGCGGGTAAAGACCTGAACGTCGATCACGGTACCTGACACGCCATTCGGCACGCGCAGTGATGAATCTTTTACGTCAGAGGCTTTTTCACCGAAGATCGCACGCAGCAGCTTCTCTTCTGGCGTCAGCTGGGTTTCACCTTTCGGGGTAACCTTACCAACCAGAATGTCACCACCGGTCACTTCAGCACCGATGTAGACGATGCCTGACTCATCCAGTTTAGAGAGTGCAGCTTCACCCACGTTCGGGATATCAGCGGTAATCTCTTCCGGCCCCAGTTTGGTGTCACGCGACACGCAAGCCAGTTCCTGGATGTGAATGGTGGTAAAGCGATCTTCCTGAACCACACGCTCGGAGACCAGGATGGAGTCTTCGAAGTTGTAACCGTTCCACGGCATGAACGCGACACGCATGTTCTGGCCCAGCGCCAGTTCACCCAGATCGGTGGACGGGCCATCTGCCAGCACGTCTCCGCGCTCAACCGGCTCACCCAGAGAGACACATGGCATCTGGTTGATGCAGGTGTTCTGGTTTGAACGGGTATATTTGGTCAGGTTATAGATGTCGATACCGGCTTCGCCCGCGTACATCTCATCTTCGTTAACTTTGATAACGATACGTGATGCATCAACATACTGAACGGTACCACCACGTTTGGCGACGGCAGTAACACCGGAGTCAACGGCAACAGCACGTTCCATACCGGTACCAACCAGCGGCTTATCTGCACGCAGAGTCGGAACGGCCTGACGTTGCATGTTCGCACCCATCAGAGCACGGTTGGCGTCATCGTGTTCCAGGAACGGGATCAGGGATGCACCGACAGAAACCACCTGCTGGGTGGAAACGTCCATGTAGTCAACCTGATCGCGGCTGAACAGACTCGATTCGCCTTTGCTACGGCAGGTGACCAGGTCATCAACAAACGCGCCGTTTTCATCGAGCGGGGCGTTCGCCTGAGCGATAACGTAGTTACCCTCTTCAATAGCAGAGAGGTAGTGGATCTCGTCAGAAACCAGACCGTCGATAACACGACGATAAGGCGTCTCAAGGAAACCATACTCATTGGTCTGTGCATAAACAGACAAGGAGTTGATCAGACCGATGTTCGGACCTTCAGGGGTTTCGATTGGGCAGACACGACCGTAGTGCGTTGGGTGTACGTCACGCACTTCGAAGCCGGCACGCTCACGCGTCAAACCACCCGGGCCAAGTGCAGAGATACGACGTTTGTGCGTAATCTCTGACAGCGGGTTGTTCTGATCCATAAACTGTGAAAGCTGGCTTGAACCGAAGAACTCTTTCACCGCAGCCGAAATCGGCTTCGCGTTGATCATGTCCTGTGGCATCAGCGTATCGAGGTCGCCCAGAGAGAGACGCTCTTTAACCGCACGCTCAACACGCACCAGGCCGACACGGAACTGGTTCTCAGCCATTTCACCGACTGAACGAATACGACGGTTGCCGAGGTGGTCGATATCGTCCACTTCGCCTTTACCGTTACGGATGTCGATCAGTTTTTTCATCACTTCGATGATGTCTTCTTTGCTCAGGATACCTGAACCTTCGATTTCATCACGCAGCAGTGAACGGTTGAACTTCATGCGGCCCACGGCAGAGAGATCGTAACGATCTTCAGAGAAGAACAGGTTCTCGAACAGGTTCTCTGCAGCTTCACGCGTTGGCGGCTCACCAGGACGCATCATGCGATAGATCTCAACCAGTGCGCTCAGGCGATCGCTGGTTGGGTCAACACGCAGGGTCTCAGACATATATGGACCGTGGTCCAGATCGTTGGTGAACAGCGTTTCGATGCGTTTGTGACCCGACTGGCTCAGTTTGGCCAGCAGATCCAGTGACAGCTCCATGTTCGCTGCAACAATCAGCTCACCGGTGCTCTCATCGATGTAGTCTTTAGCAACCACTTTGCCCGCGATATATTCAACCGGAACTTCGATGTGCTGAATGCCATCTTTTTCCAGCTGACGAATATGACGCGCAGTAATGCGGCGACCTTTTTCGACGTAGACGGTGCCGTTCGCTTCGATATCGAAGGTCGCGGTTTCACCGCGCAGGCGCTCAGGCACCAGCTCCATCTGCAGCTTGTTGTCGCGAATTTCAAACACCACTTTCTCGAAGAAGAGATCGAGGATCTGAGGTGTTGTGAACTGCAACGCACGCAGGATGATAGTGGCCGGCAGCTTACGACGACGGTCAATACGGACAAACAGGTTATCTTTCGGGTCAAACTCAAAGTCGAGCCATGAACCGCGGTAAGGGATGATACGTGCGTTATAAAGCACTTTACCCGAAGAGTGGGTTTTACCCTTATCGCTATCAAAGAACACGCCAGGACTACGGTGCAGCTGAGAAACGATAACGCGCTCGGTACCGTTAATAACAAAGGTACCGTTGTCGGTCATGAGCGGAATTTCGCCCATGTAGACTTCTTGTTCTTTAATGTCTTTTACGGTGCCTTCTGGCGCTTCGCGCTCATAGATCACCAGACGCAGTTTCACGCGCAGCGGTGCCGAATAGGTCACGCCACGGATCTGACACTCTTTCACGTCAAAGACAGGTTCGCCCAGGCGATAGCTCACATACTGCAACTCAGAGTTGCCGCTGTAGCTCGCAATAGGGAATACAGAGCGGAATGCAGCTTCCAGCCCGTACTGACCTTCTGGATCTTGCTCGATAAACTTCTGGAACGAGTCGAGCTGGATGGAAAGGAGATAAGGTATGTCCAGTACTTGTGGACGTTTACCAAAATCCTTACGAATACGTTTTTTCTCGGTATAGGAGTAAACCATAGGGTTCCTCAGCTAGCTGACAAGTCGACCCACGCTGTCCGTCCTGACAGGACAGTTCATGCAACACGATTTTGTTTGATTCACTGGCTGCGCGGCAGCAGTGCAATACCTCTTTCTATCACGCTTAAATCATTTCATCGCTTTTGTGAAGGCAGGGAACCCGCACAGGAAAGCGGTATATTAAGTCGTCGATAGAGAAAGATATTGAAGAGTAGCAATGGACAAACAGTGTGAAACCCCATTGAGACCCTGTAGCGCAAAAAGGCTGGTGACCAAAAAGTCACCAGCCATCAGTCTGAAACTACTCAGACTGCAACCCGAAGGTTGTCTTACTTAACTTCAACTTCAGCGCCAGCTTCTTTCAGAGCAGCTTCAAGTGCAGCTGCGTCATCTTTGCTGATGCCTTCTTTGATTACGCCAGTTGCTTCAACCAGGTCTTTGGCTTCTTTCAGGCCCAGACCAGTTGCAGTACGTACGGCTTTGATGACTGCTACTTTGTTCGCGCCAACAGCTTTCAGTACGACGTCGAATTCAGTTTTTTCTTCAACAGCTTCAGCCGGGCCCGCAGCAACAGCTACAGCAGCAGCAGCAGAAACGCCGAATTTTTCTTCCATAGCAGAAACCAGCTCAACAACTTCCATTACGGACATCGCTGCAACAGCTTCCAGAATTTGGTCTTTAGTGATAGACATGACAATTGTTCCTAAGAATCAGAAAAAGTTTATACGTAAGCAGGTACGAAGAAAAGAAAAGGGCCTTAAGCCGCTTCTTTTGCATCGCGTACAGCAGCCAGAGTGCGGACCAGTTTGCCGGCAGCGGCTTCTTTCATGGTCGACATCAGACGTGCCAGTGCTTCTTCGTAGGTCGGCAGAGTTGCCAGACGGTCAATATTGGCCGCCGTGATCAGCTCACCTTCAAAGGCTGCAGCTTTGACCTCAAATTTTGCATTCGCTTTCGCGAAATCTTTGAACAGACGAGCAGCAGCGCCCGGGTGTTCCATAGAATATGCAATCAGGGTCGGACCAACAAACGTGTCTTTCAGGCACTCAAACTGAGTTCCTTCAACGACGCGGCGCAGCAGGGTGTTACGAACAACACGCATGTAAACGCCAGCTTCACGACCTGCTTTACGCAGTTCGGTCATTTTATCAACGGTAACGCCACGGGAATCCGCAACAACCGCTGAAAGCGCACCTTTGGCTACTTCGCTGACTTCAGCAACAATTGCTTGTTTGTCTTGAAGATTTAATGCCATTAGCTTTTGCTCCTGGATTTGACCGGGAAAGGATTTCCCCGGAACTCACTTCACTTACTCACCCAAAAGGGGAAGTAAGCGCTCGAACACGGTGAGCAGAATCCAGCTAAGAAAAAATTCTTTTGGTTCTGTCACCGTCTACGCAGGGTATTAAGCGGACTATCCGGAGATAGACAGCTCCTGCGGTCTTGGACGGAGGCCAGGATAAGGCCTGGCTCCAACCTAAATTCTGTGTGACGCAGCAGAATCAGAGGGAAAGGCGTTAAACGCCGCTGTCGCATCTGACTCTCTGGTGTCCTGTTCTGCTAATAACAGAACAACGGGCGTAAGATTCTAGGTGAATTTTTCGCCCGTTTCAAGCAGCAATTAGTTTGCTGTTGCGTTCAGACCAGCCTGGTCAACGGCAACGCCGGCGCCCATGGTGGTTGAAAGGCTGACTTTCTTGATGTACACGCCTTTCGCCTGAGATGGTTTCGCTTTTTTCAGCGCAACCAGCAGAGATTCCAGGTTTTCTTTCAGTTTGTCAGCGTCAAAGTCCACTTTACCGATGGTAGTGTGGATGATGCCGTTTTTGTCGTTACGATAACGAACCTGACCTGCTTTAGCGTTCTTAACCGCTTCAGCAACGTTAGGGGTTACAGTACCGACTTTCGGGTTTGGCATCAGGCCGCGTGGACCCAGAATCTGGCCCAACTGGCCAACAACGCGCATTGCATCCGGAGAAGCAATAACAACGTCAAAATTCATTTCGCCTTTCTTGATCTGCTCAGCCAGGTCTTCCATACCAACCAGCTCTGCGCCAGCAGCTTTTGCCGCTTCAGCGTTTGCGCCCTGGGTGAAGACAGCAACACGTACTGAACGACCAGTACCGTGTGGCAGAACGGTCGCGCCGCGTACGTTCTGATCAGATTTACGCGCATCGATGCCGAGGTTGACAGCAACGTCAACGCTTTCAACGAACTTGGCAGTCGCCAGTTCTTTCAGCAGAGCAACAGCTTCAGCAATGTCATACTGCTTGGTCGCGTCAACTTTGTCGCGAATTACGGTCATGCGCTTGGTCAGCTTAGCCATTTCTTAGTCCTCTACTACCAGGCCCATGGAACGAGCAGTACCTTCGATTGAGCGAGTCATCGCTTCAACGTCAGAACCAGTCATGTCCGCAGCTTTGGTTTCTGCGATTTCACGTACCTGAGCACGGGTCACTTTACCGACTTTATCTTTGTTCGGCTTACCAGAACCAGACTTGATGCCCGCTGCTTTTTTCAGCAGTACGGCAGCCGGAGGGGTTTTGGTGATAAAGGTAAATGAACGGTCGCTGTATACAGTGATAACAACAGGAGTCGGGAGACCTTTTTCCAGAGATTCGGTCTTAGCGTTGAACGCTTTGCAGAATTCCATGATGTTAACACCCTGCTGACCCAGAGCTGGACCAACCGGTGGACTTGGGTTCGCCATACCAGCTGCAACCTGCAGCTTGACGTAGGCTTGGACTTTCTTAGCCATGATATTTCCTCAATTGGGTTATAGCGCCTTTAAAAGGCTCCCCGTGATAACGATTTATACGCTGTTGCCAGCGCATAAAAACAAAAGGCGCGAAATTGTAGTTAAATTTCGCGCCTGCTGCAACAGCTAAATTGTGAGCGGAAAGAGGTTAACCTTTCTCCACCTGACCGAAGTCGAGTTCAACCGGTGTTGCACGTCCGAAGATGGAGACAGAAACCGTCAGGCGGCTCTTCTCGTAATCCACATCCTCAACCACACCGTTAAAGTCAGCAAACGGACCGTCGTTAACGCGAACCATTTCGCCTGGTTCAAACAGCGTTTTCGGACGAGGCTTGTCGCCGACCTGCTGCAGACGGTTCATGATCGCATCAACTTCTTTATCGCTGATAGGTGCCGGACGGTCAGATGTGCCGCCGATGAAACCCATCACGCGCGGGACGCTGCGCACCAGGTGCCAGCTGGCGTCATTCATCACCATCTGAACCAGTACATATCCCGGGAAAAACTTGCGCTCGCTCTTACGACGCTGGCCACCACGAATTTCAACGACTTCTTCAGTCGGAACCATGACGTCGCCAAACAGCTCTTCCATGTTGTGCAATTTGATATGCTCGCGCAGCGACTGTGCTACGCGGCCTTCAAAACCGGAAAACGCCTGTACGACGTACCAGCGTTTCTTTGGAGCTTCAGACATCTCAGAACCTCAGGCCAGTGATAAACGATACCAGACGGACCAGAATACCATCCAGCCCCCACAAAATCAGTGACATCACGGCGGTAACCGCGGCAACGATTAACGTGGTGTGCAGCGTTTCCTGGCGGGTTGGCCAGATAACCTTACGCATTTCTGTTCTTGCTTCACGAGCAAAAGCCACGGTCGCTTTGCCTTTGGTCGTTAAAAGCGCAATGCCGCCAGCCGCTGCGATCAGTACAACTACGGCTAACGCACGCAGTGGCAGTGACACATCACGATAGAGGTAGTTACCTACAATCGCTGCAAGCAGCAGTAATACGACTACTACCCACTTTACCGCTTCCAGGCCACGCCCGCTCCCTTGAGCTTCGGTATTCGCACTCATAAACCAACCTGCCACAATAATTCAGAAACTATTCTGCCCCGCAGTGCGAGGCGTCCAAACCGAATGAGCTTTTGGGGCGTAACTCGGTATCCAACGCCGCATGACAGAGCCTGTCTCAGCAATGATTATGATCGAAAATCACTGATGAGCCAGGTTCTATGAAACAGCGTGCAAAAAGGGCATCAAATGATGCCCTTTCCGTGTGCATTGCGTCAAACGTTATCGGTAATTATGCGATAACTTTAGCAACAACACCCGCGCCAACGGTACGGCCACCTTCGCGGATTGCGAAGCGCAGACCTTCGTCCATTGCGATTGGGTGGATCAGGGTAACAACCATTTTGATGTTGTCGCCTGGCATGACCATTTCAACGCCTTCTGGCAGCTCTACTGAACCGGTCACGTCAGTGGTACGGAAGTAGAACTGTGGACGGTAGCCCTTGAAGAACGGAGTATGGCGGCCACCTTCGTCTTTAGACAGAACGTAAACTTCTGACTCGAACTGGGTGTGTGGCTTGATGGTGCCTGGCTTAGCCAGAACCTGACCACGCTGGATGTCTTCACGCTTGATACCGCGCAGCAGAACACCACAGTTTTCGCCTGCCTGACCCTGGTCCAGCAGCTTACGGAACATCTCAACACCGGTACAGGTTGATTTCGCAGTATCTTTGATACCTACGATTTCAACTTCGTCGCCGACTTTAACGATGCCGCGCTCAACACGACCGGTAACAACGGTACCACGGCCAGAGATTGAGAATACGTCTTCGATTGGCAGCAGGAACGGCATGTCGATCGCACGAACCGGATCCGGGATGTAGTTGTCCAGGTGCTCAGCCAGCTCGATGATTTTCGCTTCCCACTCAGCGTCGCCTTCCAGCGCTTTCAGAGCAGAACCACGAACGATTGGAGTGTCGTCGCCTGGGAAGTCGTACTGTGACAGCAGGTCACGTACTTCCATCTCAACCAGTTCCAGCAGCTCTTCATCATCAACCATGTCACACTTGTTCAGGAACACGATGATGTAAGGAACGCCAACCTGACGACCCAGCAGGATGTGCTCACGGGTCTGTGGCATCGGGCCATCAGTCGCAGCAACAACCAGGATCGCGCCGTCCATCTGCGCAGCACCGGTGATCATGTTTTTCACATAGTCGGCGTGGCCTGGGCAGTCAACGTGAGCGTAGTGACGTGAAGCAGTCTCATACTCAACGTGTGCGGTGTTGATGGTAATACCGCGGGCTTTTTCTTCAGGGGTGCTGTCGATCTGGTCGAATGCACGCGCCTGGCCGCCGTTGGTTTTAGCCAGTACGGTAGTGATTGCTGCAGTCAGGGTGGTTTTACCGTGGTCAACGTGACCGATGGTGCCCACGTTTACGTGCAGTTTGTTACGTTGAAATTGCTCTTTAGCCATCGCTAGTCCCTCTAAGACACGGATATATCAATGATATCATCACATTAACCAGGCAATGCCTGACTGCAAGGAAGTTACAGAGAAAATCAGGAGGGAGATTAAAGGAAGTGGTGCTGATACCCAGAGTCGAACTGGGGACCTCACCCTTACCAAGGGTGCGCTCTACCAACTGAGCCATATCAGCACATCTGGAGCGGGCAGCGGGAATCGAACCCGCATCATCAGCTTGGAAGGCTGAGGTAATAGCCATTATACGATGCCCGCATCCTGGAACTCGGCTACCTGTTCTTTCTGTAGCTTGCAGATAACAGAGAATGCCTCTGCTACCTACTGTCCGTCAGCGAAGCTGACCGACGTTGACTTCGCTAACGCTCAGTCTGAATTCAGGGTGAGAAGTGACTCACCTGACAGATAAACAGGCCGTTTATCTGAACCCAACCGCGAGGTCGGGATGGTGGTGGGAGAAGGATTCGAACCTTCGAAGTCTGTGACGGCAGATTTACAGTCTGCTCCCTTTGGCCGCTCGGGAATCCCACCTACTTGATTGGTGCCGGCTACCGGAATCGAACTGGTGACCTACTGATTACAAGTCAGTTGCTCTACCAACTGAGCTAAGCCGGCATCAAGTGACGCGCATTCTAGGAAGGTCGGCGTTCGGATGCAACTAAAAAATCGCATATTTTTTTCTATCGCTTACTATTTGTGCAAATCATCGCAATTTAGTGGTTTTCTGCGGAATATTTGTCCAGCCTGGCCCTTTTTTCTCGACTTTACTCTGGCTTCACTCCCCCCCTGCCCCTCTTTTTACAATGCCTGCCTCCAGCGTTCTTACTCCGGTTATTTCGCTTATTCCTGAAAAAAGATCCTGCCCATGCGCTGACTGACGCTTTTTTCGTCACGTCAGGATGATTTTGGGTTAGAGGCTAAGCTCACAGGCCGATATTTCCATGAAGGCAATATCTCTTTTCTTTAACAGCACCCGGCAGAGGGGTCCGGATGGTGTGCTTATTGAGGGGATATCGCATTCGCTTCCTTACAGGCCTTAATGCGTGGCACTGCCACCGGGACAGGTAACAAGGGTGTTACGCACTATGGGTGGGAAGCAGCCTGTAACGGCTTTACAGGCTCATTGTCTGTTATAAAGTCGTTAATGGCTTGGGTAATGGCGCGTTTTGTGGCTATACCGACGAAAGCGAGATCACAGTTATCTTTTTACTTCTGTTAAAAGCCATACTGGTGATACCCTCCAGCCCATTGTTCTCACTGATAAACCAGCGATTCGTGATTCAAATCACCTGCGTTGTCCTGCTTATCGGATAACACGCCGGTGATAGCAATGAATTTGCGGTCAGATGCATGCTTATGGATAAAACGACTCCCCTGACAACGCCCTACTTAGAATTCACTCGTGAGCAGTGGGCGGCATTACGTGATTCCGTTCCTATGACGCTATCAGAGGAAGAGATTGCGCAGCTGAAAGGCATCAACGAGGACCTCTCTCTGGAAGAGGTGGCAGAGATTTACCTGCCTCTTTCGCGCCTGCTTAATTTCTATATCAGTTCAAATGTGCGCAGGCAGGCTGTACTGGAGCAGTTTCTGGGCACCAACGGGCAGAAGATCCCTTACATCATCAGTATTGCGGGTAGCGTTGCCGTCGGTAAAAGCACGACAGCACGTGTATTGCAGGCATTGCTCAGCCGCTGGCCTGAACATCGCAAGGTGGAATTAATCACCACGGATGGCTTCCTGCATCCTAATGCCGTGCTCAAAGAGCGTGACTTAATGAAGAAGAAAGGATTCCCGCAATCCTACGATATGCACCGGCTGGTCAATTTCGTCTCAGATTTAAAGTCAGGTGCCAGTCAGGTTACCGCTCCGGTCTATTCGCATCTGATTTACGACGTTATCCCTGATGGCGACAAAGTCATACAGCAGCCGGATATTGTGATTCTTGAGGGGCTCAACGTCTTACAGAGCGGTATGGACTATCCCCATGACCCCCATCACGTCTTTGTTTCTGACTTCGTCGATTTCTCAATCTATGTCGATGCAGAAGAAGATCTTCTGCAAAGCTGGTACATCAATCGCTTTCTGAAATTCCGCCAGGGTGCCTTTACCGACCCCGACTCCTACTTCCATCACTATGCCCAGCTCTCCGAGGCGGAAGCCGTTGAAATAGCGGGTAATCTGTGGAAAGAGATTAACTGGCTCAATCTGCAGGAAAATATTCTGCCGACACGAGAGAGAGCCAGCCTGATTATGACGAAAAGCGGCGATCACGCTGTTGATAAAGTCCGTCTGCGTAAATAACGCCAGTGATAAAAAAGCCTGCATTCATGCAGGCTTTTTTTATTCAGACAGGACGTAACGATATCTCTCCGCCAACCCATGCCTTTATTTCGCCATCCTGTTCCAGTAACAGTCCACCCTGGCTGTCAACACCGCGCGCAATACCGTGCACTTCGCGTTCGCCGATGAGCAACTTAACAGGCCGGTTAATGAAGTTGTCCAGCGCGGCCCAGCGTGCCACAAAGGGCGCTAATCCCTCCTGCTCAAAGAGTGGCAGTGCCTCGCGCAGACGATTGATCAGACGAGCTGCCAGCTCATTGCGATTCACCGTTACCCCGGCTTCCTGCAGGTTAATCCAGCCCTGATTAATCTGGGAGGCATCAGCGGTTTGCATTGCCAGATTAATACCTGCACCGATCACAATCTGCGCAGCATCGCCCGTTTTCCCGGTCAGTTCAACCAGGATACCCGCCAGTTTGCGATCGTTAAGATAAATATCATTTGGCCATTTTACCCTGACCTCATCTGCGCCCAGTGAGCGTAATGTCTCCGCCATGATGATACCAATGACCAGGCTGAGGCCCATCGCCGCTGCGGGGCCCTGTTCCAGGCGCCAGTACATCGACATATAGAGGTTAGCGCCAAATGGAGAGAACCACTGACGGCCCCGGCGTCCCCGTCCCGCCTGCTGATATTCAGCAATACAGGCAGCACCAGAAGGCATGTCATGCATGCGCTCCAGCAGGTACTGATTTGTTGAGTCAATCACCGGTATCACCGAGACATTGCCCTGCTCAACCTGCGCGAGAATCGCCTGCTCATCCAGTAGCTGGATTGGCGCAGGCAGACTGTAGCCTTTACCGGTGACGGTATAGACATCAAGTCCCCAGCTTTTCAGTGTCTGGATATGCTTGTTGATGGCAGCCCGGCTCATTCCCAGCGTCTCACCCAGCTGCTCGCCAGAGTGAAACTCGCCGTCAGACAAAATATCGACCAGCTTTAACGGGACATTGTGGTCTTTCATGCGATCACCTCGACGGCATTGCATTCACCCTGTGCCTGAATAAACCGGACTTCAGGCTCAAGCCAGACATCAAACTTCTCTCCTACCCGGGCGCGTACCGCTCTGGCCAGCGCCACGATGTCGGCAGGCAGGGCATTGTCAGCATTGATCAGCACCAGAGCCTGCTGCTGATGAACGGCTGCGCCCCCGATGCGATAGCCTTTAAGCTGGCACTGATCGATCAGCCAGCCCGCTGCCAGCTTCGTTTCACCCTCTGGCATCAGATAGTGCGGCATGGCGGGGAACCGGGCCAGCAGAGCGCTGCACTGCGCCTGCGTCACCACCGGATTTTTAAAAAAGCTGCCGACATTTCCGGTGACTTTCGGATCCGGTAACTTACTCTGACGCATCTGACACACAGCGTGATAGACATCCCAGGCACTGGCGATGGCCGGATTCAGTGTTTTCAGATCGCCATAGGTCAGGACAGGCTGCCATTGCTTAGGCAGGCATAGCCCGACTGCGACGATGACATAGCCTGACTGATAACGGCGTTTGAAAATGCTGTCGCGATAGCCAAACTCACAGGCTTCACGATCCAGACGTTCTGTTTCGCCACTGTGCAGATTAAGCACATCCACATATTCGCAGACATCTTTTAACTCCACGCCGTAAGCACCAATATTCTGAATCGGTGCCGAGCCGGTCATGCCCGGGATCAGCGCCAGATTTTCCAGTCCGGCGATCCCTTTTTCCAGGGTACTTTTGACCAGCTCATGCCAGTTCTCACCGGCTCCGACATGCAGTTTCCAGCTCTCATATTCATCCTGAATGGTGATGCCTTTAATGCGGTTCAGTACCACGGTTCCGGCAAAATCATCCAGAAAGAGGACATTGCTGCCTTCACCGAGCACAAGGAAAGGCGTTTGATCCTGCTGGCTGGCCTGCCATGCAGCCAGAATGGCGGCAGGCGTCTCAGCGACGATGCGTTTTTGTGTGTGTACTTCAAGCCCAAGTGTATTGTCGGCTTTTAAGGAGGGATGCTGGCTGGACATTTGACGGCCTTAACTGAGTTATCTGGCCGTAGTTTACCGTATCGGAGATGTGTTCTCAGGCAGTTTTCGGGGTCCGAAGGCGGTTTTTCACGATCGGCAGACGTAAAAAAGCCCCGCACGTCGGTGCGGGGCTTCTTCACTTGTATAATGCCTGGCAGTTCCCTACTCTCGCATGGGGAGGCCCCACACTACCAT
>NZ_PUGA01000046.1:0-54892 GCF_003236725.1 Pantoea sp. ARC270 | reverse complement strand
GTTGAAGACGACGACGTTGATAGGCCGGGTGTGTAAGCGCAGCGATGCGTTGAGCTAACCGGTACTAATGACCCGTGAGGCTTAACCTTACAACGCCAGAGGCGTTTTTGAGAGACGCGATTTTCAGTTTGTGACGGATAAAGAATTAGCAGAAGCGAAGAATTTTTCGTTTCGTGCACCAAGATTTGCCTGGCGGCTTTAGCGCGGTGGTCCCACCTGACCCCATGCCGAACTCAGAAGTGAAACGCCGTAGCGCCGATGGTAGTGTGGGGCCTCCCCATGCGAGAGTAGGGAACTGCCAGGCATTATATAAGTGAAGAAGCCCCGCACTGACGTGCGGGGCTTTTTTACGTCTGCTGTTTGCCAGTTTAAGCTGAAACATTTTCATTTTCTGCATGAAACCTCGACAACTCACCCCAATCAGGCTAATGTTGGGCATCCAGATGTCTAAACGTTTATACGGTTGTATGAGGTGAGCAGGTTATGCCAATCAGGGTTCCCGACGAATTACCGGCAGTAAATTTTTTGCGTGATGAAAATGTCTTTGTCATGACATCATCGCGCGCCAGTGTTCAGGAGATCCGTCCGCTTAAAGTGCTGGTACTGAATCTGATGCCGAAGAAGATCGAAACGGAGAATCAGTTTCTGCGTCTGCTGTCCAACTCACCCTTACAGATCGATATTCAGCTGCTGCGTATCGACAGCCGTGAGTCGCGCAACACCCCCAGCGAGCACCTCAACAACTTCTACTGCAATTTCGAAGATATTCAGCACGACAACTACGATGGCTTAATCGTGACAGGTGCGCCGCTCGGACTGGTTGATTTTAACGATGTCGCTTACTGGCCACAGATTCAGCGCGTGCTGCACTGGGCAAATGAGCATGTTACCTCAACCCTGTTTGTCTGCTGGGCGGTGCAGGCTGCGCTGAATATTCTGTATGGTATTCCGAAACAAACCCGACAGAACAAACTGTCTGGCGTCTATGAGCATCAGATACTGCATCCGCACGCGTTACTGACCCGGGGTTTTGATGATAATTTCCTGGCTCCGCACTCACGCTATGCTGATTTTCCTACCCAGCTGATCACCGATTACACCGATCTTGAGCTGTTTGCTGAATCGGAACAAACCGGGGCGTATCTGATGGCGAGCAGGGACAAGCGACTGGTCTTTGTTACCGGTCACCCGGAGTATGATGCCCTGACCCTGGCCGGTGAGTACCATCGCGATTATGAGGCGGGCGTGAAACCGGAGATTCCATATAACTATTTCCCGCAGAATAATCCGGCGCTGCCACCGCGGGCCACCTGGCGCAGCCACGGCAATCTGCTGTTTTCGAACTGGCTCAACTACTACGTCTATCAGATCACGCCGTTCGATCTGCGTCACATGAATCCGACGCTGGAATAGTCCCGCTTAATCTTCAACTGAACCGTGTTAGCCGATGGCAGCACGGTTTTTTTTCGCCTGTAAAAAGCCAGATGAAAAGCATTCCTTTAAAAGATGAAGCTTTAATCCGTTCTGAAACAAAGAGATATCGCCGTTTAAATTCAAAAATGGAAATAGTTTTTGATTTAATAAAATAAATGCTTATGCTCTGGATCTGTAGCTCACAAAACAAACAGCGAGTGGATCCGCTGCATTCGATCTTTTGAATACAGGAGAGCGCCAGCATGACAGATTCCGTGATCAGCCATACCCTGACCTTCAGCCAGCCCCTGAACCAGGCAGCAGAGAGCCTGTTTACCCCTGAAGCCATCTCGTTTTTAGAAACTCTGGTGACACGCTTTGCGCCGCAACGCGAAGCACTGTTACTCGACCGCCAGCGGCGACAACAACGCTATGACCAGGGCACGCTGCCAGACTTCGATATGGAAACCGCTTCTATAAGAGAAAGTGAATGGCATATTCGATCCATTCCGGCCGATTTAGCGGATCGCCGGGTGGAGATCACCGGGCCGCCCGATCGGAAGATGGTGATCAACGCGCTGAATGCTGACGTGAACGTCTTTATGGCTGACTTTGAGGATTCGCTTTCCCCGGCGTGGTCAAAACTGATCGACGGTCAGCTCACGCTGCGCGAGGCGGTGCAGGGAACGCTGAGTTACACCAGCGACAAGGGCAAAATCTATCAGTTGAACGCCCATCCGGCGGTGCTGATGTGCCGGGTGCGCGGTCTGCATCTGTCAGAAAAACATGTCAGCTGGCAGGGTAAGGCGATTCCGGGCGGCCTGTTCGATTTCGCTCTCTACTTTTTCCACAACGTTCGCGCTTTACTGGCGAAAGGCAGCGGCCCTTACTTCTATTTGCCGAAAACCGAAAGCTGGCAGGAGATCGCCTGGTGGCGTGAGATCTTTCGTTTCAGCGAGGATCAGTTCGATCTGCCGCGCGGAAAGATCAAAGCGACAGTGCTGATCGAGACCCTGCCTGCGGTCTTCCAGATGGATGAGATCCTGTGGAATCTGCGCGATCATATCGTCGGCCTGAACTGCGGCCGCTGGGATTACATCTTCAGCTATATCAAAACCCTGCAACAGCATCCGGATAGGATATTGCCGGATCGCCAGTCGGTGACCATGTCGCAGCCATTCCTGGATGCCTATTCGCGACTGCTGATTAAAACCTGTCATCGCCGGGGGGCATTTGCGATGGGGGGCATGTCGGCCCTCATTCCCCACAAAGATCCGGTGCGCAATGCCTGGGTATTGCAACGCGTAACGGAAGATAAGCAGCGTGAGGCGGGCAATGGACACGACGGCACCTGGATAGCGCATCCTGGCCTGGCAGAGAGTGCGATGGCCGTCTTCAATGCCGCTCTCGGCGATCGGCCTAATCAGCTGCATGTCATGCGTGAAGCGGACGCCCCGATCACGGCAGAGCAGTTACTTGCGCCCTGTGAAGGGCAACGCACCGAGGCGGGTATGCGTGCCAACATCCGCGTCGCGCTGCAATACCTTGAGGCCTGGATTAGCGGTAACGGTTGTGTGCCGATTGATGGACTGATGGAGGATGCCGCTACGGCGGAGATTGCGCGCACCTCTATCTGGCAGTGGATTCGCCACCAGCAAATCCTGGACAGCGGCCAGCCGGTCACCGCTGAACTGTTTCTGCGCTGGCTGAACGAAGAGCTGCATCTGCTGCAAAACACGCTGGGTGAATCCCGTTTCAGCGGCGGTCGCTACCACGACGCGGCGCAGCTGATGGCGCAGATCACCACCGAACGCGAACTGGTTTCCTTTCTTACCCTGCCAGGCTACCGCCTGATCCCCTGAACAGAGGAGCTATTGCCATGACACGCACTCAACAAATCGAGCAACTTGAACAGGATTGGCAGACCGCACGCTGGCATGGGATTACCCGCCCGTACAGCGCAGCAGAGGTGGTTAATCTGCGCGGCTCATTACAACCCGCCTGTACGCTGGCGGAGCGCGGTGCAGAGAAACTCTGGGCACTGCTGAACGGCAAGGCAAAGAAGGGCTACATCAACAGTCTGGGCGCGCTGAGCGGCGGTCAGGCCCTTCAGCAGGCGAAAGCGGGCATTGAAGCGATCTATCTCTCTGGCTGGCAGGTGGCGGCAGATGCCAACGTTGCCGGGCAGATGTATCCCGACCAGTCGCTCTATCCGGTCAACTCAGTGCCGGAGGTCGTGACGCGCATCAATCAGACCTTTCAGCGTGCCGATCAGATTCAGTGGTCCGCGGGTATCGAAGCGGGTGACAGCCGGTACACCGATTTCTTTCTGCCGATTGTTGCCGATGCGGAAGCGGGTTTTGGCGGCGTGCTGAACGCATTTGAACTGATGAAGGCGATGATTCAGGCGGGTGCCGCGGCGGTTCACTTCGAGGATCAGCTGGCTGCGGTGAAAAAATGCGGCCATATGGGCGGTAAGGTGCTGGTGCCGACCCAGGAGGCGATTCAGAAACTGGTGGCGGCCCGGCTGGCCGCCGATGTGATGGGGGTGCCCACCCTGCTGCTGGCCCGCACCGATGCCGATGCCGCTGACCTGATCACTTCAGACTGCGATGAATATGACCGTCCCTTTATCCGGGGCGACCGGACGGCAGAAGGGTTCTTTCGCACCCATGCGGGGATAGAACAGGCGATTAGTCGCGGTCTGGCCTATGCACCCTATGCTGACATCCTGTGGTGTGAAACCTCGACGCCGGACCTGGCGATGGCGCAACGCTTTGCCGACGCCATTCATGCGCGCTTTCCCGGTAAGCTGCTGGCCTACAACTGTTCGCCGTCATTCAACTGGAAGAAAAATCTCGACGACAGCACCATCGCGACGTTTCAGCAGTCGCTCAGCGACATGGGTTATCGCTTCCAGTTCATCACGCTGGCAGGCATTCACAGCATGTGGTTCAACATGTTCGATCTGGCCCATGCCTATGCTCAGGGCGAAGGGATGCGTCACTATGTTGAAAAGGTTCAGCAACCTGAGTTTGCGGCGCGCGATCGCGGTTACAGCTTCTCGTCGCATCAGCAGGAGGTAGGCACCGGCTATTTCGATCAGGTCACCACCACCATTCAGGGCGGTAAATCGTCGGTCACGGCGCTGACCGGTTCGACCGAAGAGCATCAGTTCTGACGCGCTTTCCTGACGGATCCCCCGCCCGCACGCTGCGGGCGGGCCTTTGCCGGAGCTGATTATGCCGCCACGTGAATCTTTAATCGCCCACACGATTCTGCAGGGGTCAGATGCGCAGTATGGCCGCTTTCTGGATATCACCGCCGGGGCGCAGCAGCGGTTTGAACAGGCGGAATGGCAGGCGGTGCAGCACGCCATGAAGGCTCGCATCCACCTCTACGACCATCATGTCTCTCTGGTTGCTGACCAGCTGCGGGTGCTGAACGGCGCGGCAGACTGGGATCAGGCATTCTGGCTGCGGATCAAGGATCACTATCAGAGCCTGCTTCCCGGCTACCCGCGGCATGAGATTGCCGAAAGCTTTTTTAACTCCGTCTACTGCCGGTTACATGGCCATGCCGATCTGCAGCCGGAGCGCCTGTTTATCTTCAGCTCTCAATCCCAGGCTACGCCGGTTACCCCTTTGCGGCCCCTGTCGCGACGTTATCTGCCGGACAGAGGCTGGCGGACCGTGGTGGATCAGGCTCTGGCCGATTTACCGCTGACCCTGCCGTGGCAGCATCGCGCCCGGGATGTCGGCTGGATTGTCCGTCACCTGACGTCGCACTTTGCCGGTCTGGATCAGGGCTGGCTAGAGGTCAACAGTGAGCTTTTTTATCGCAACAAAACCGCGTGGCTGGTGGCGCGCCTGCATCTGCCGGAAGGCATCGCTCCCTGTCTGCTGCCGATTCAGCGCACTGACGCCGGCGAACTCTGGATAGACACCTGTCTCACCGATGTGAATGACGCCAGCATTGTCTTTGGGTTCGCCCGCGCCTGTTTTATGGTCTATGCCCCGGTGCCTGCTGCGCTGGTCGCCTGGCTGCAACCGATTCTGCCAGGCAAAACCCTGGCGGAACGGTACAGGGCAATTGGCTGCCAGAAACATGGCAAAACGGAAAGCTACCGTGAATATCTTCAGGCGCTGGCAGAGAGTGATGCGGCCTTTGAGATCGCGCCTGGCGTGCGCGGCATGGTGATGCTGGTTTTCACGCTGCCGGGGTTTGATCGGGTGTTTAAGGTGATTAAGGATCGCTTCGCGCCACAGAAAGAGGTGACGGAAGCGCAGGTGCGCGCCTGTTATCAGCAGGTCAAAGAGCATGATCGCGTGGGACGCATGGCCGATACGCAGGAGTTTGAGCAGTTTGCGCTGCCGCTGGCGCGCTTCTCACCGGCGCTGCTGGCTGAGCTGAACGCCTGTGCGGCAGAAAAAGTGGAGATCCAGGGCGACCGTCTGATTATTCGTCATCTGTGGCTGGAGCGACGGATGCAGCCGCTTAATCTCTATCTGGCGCAGGCCAGCGCGGCAGAGCGGCATCATGCAATCGAGGAGTATGGCAACGCCATCCGGCAGCTGGCGGCCGCCAATATCTTTCCCGGCGATATGCTGTTTAAAAACTTCGGCATCACCCGCCATGGCCGGGTCATTTTTTATGACTACGATGAGATCCGCCCGATGCTCGAACTGAACTTCCGGGAGGTGCCGCGCGCGCGTTATGAGGAAGATGAACTCAGCGCAGAGCCCTGGTACAGCGTCGGGCCGGACGATGTGTTTCCGGAGACTTTCCGCTATGCGTTATGCAGCGAAGCCGCGACCGGCGCCTTGCTGCTGCAACTGCATCCGGAGCTTTTTGACCCCGGCTGGTGGCGCGCTCAGCAGCAGCGCATCGCTCAGGGCCATGTGGAAGAGGTGATTGCCTGGCGGCAGACGCAGCGTTTCAGCGTCTGCTACGCGGCAGAAACCGTTAACGACCGCTGTACGCCAGCGTAACCTGTCGCGCCTCGCGGATGACCAGCGCGCCGAGTTCAGTAATGCGGTCATCCGTCATGCGGGCAATCGGGCCGGAGATGGAGAGCGCCGCAAAGGCGTCGCCATGTTCGTCATAGATGGGGGCGGCGACACAGCGCAGACCCAGCGCATGCTCTTCATCGTCAAAGGAAAAGCCCGCTTTACGCACCTGTGCCAGATTCTCCTTCAGGCTCTGCGGCGACATCAGCGTCTTCGCGGTGTAGTAGTGCAAGCCCTTCTGATGCAACAGCGCCGTGACCTGCTCATCGCCCAGATGTGCCAGGAACGCTTTGCCGGCACCGGAGGCGTGCATCGGCAGCTTGCCGCCAATCGGCGCGGACATCCGCATCAGCTGCGTGCACTGCACCTGATCGATGATCACGGCCTGATGATCGCTGAGATCCAGCACCGCCAGATTGACCGTCTCGCCGGACTGCTCCATCAGCCTGCGCAGCACCGGGTGCACCAGCGCCAGCAGGTTACGGCTTTGCAGAAAACTGCTGCCGACCACAAAGGCGTGTGCGCCGATAGTCCACAGACCCAGGTCGCCCACCTGACGGACAAAACCCTGCTGCTGCATGGTGCTGAGCAGGCGATGGGTGGTGGAGTTTGGCAGGCCCGCCTGCTGAGCCAGTTCGGTCAGTGCCACGCTGCCGTGTGAATCGGCAATCAGCTCCAGCAGGGTCAGGCCGCGCGTCAGCGACTGGACCTGACCGCCCGCTGGTGCGGCGACAGGCGTGCTACGGGGTTTTTTGCCGCGCTTAGCGGGAACCGGCGTTGCCATGGGAAACTCCTCTTTTGCATTGTGGAAATCATTTTCGTTTTAATCGTGACGTTTGCAAACGCTGCTTTTCTGGTCAGACCTCTCAGCCCGCGATCGTTATCCGTCCCGGATAAGGTGACTTTGTCGCCAGTTAAGCTTGTGCCAGAATGAAAAACAGGCTTTTTCGCCAGCAGACTGACGTGAGTGGGGCAACGGTGAGCACGAAAATCGACGCGTTATATCAGCAGCTCGCACAACGCATTATGGTGCTGGACGGTGCCATGGGCACCCTGATCCAGAGCTACCGGCTGGAGGAGGCGGATTTTCGCGGCAGCCGCTTCGCCGAGTGGCCCTGCGATCTTAAAGGCAACAACGATCTGCTGGTGCTGAGTCAGCCGGCGGTGATCCGCGCGATCCACGACGCCTATCTGGCCGCAGGCGCTGACATCCTCGAAACCAACACCTTCAATGCCACGTCGATTGCGATGGCAGATTACCGCATGGAAAGCCTCTCGGCAGAAATCAACCGTGAAGCGGCCCGGCTGGCACGATCCTGCGCCGATGCATGGACGGCAAAAACGCCAGATCGTCCGCGCTTTGTGGCGGGCGTGCTGGGCCCGACTAACCGCACCTGCTCTATCTCGCCCGATGTAAACGATCCCGCCTTTCGCAACATCACCTTCAGTCAGCTGGTGGACGCATACCGGGAGTCGACCCGCGCGCTGGTGGAGGGCGGTGTTGACCTCATCATGATTGAAACGGTGTTCGACACGCTGAATGCGAAAGCCGCGGTCTATGCGGTGCAGAGCGAGATGGAGGCGCTGGGCGTGACGCTGCCGCTGATGATCTCCGGGACGATTACCGATGCCTCCGGGCGGACGCTCTCCGGCCAGACCACCGAAGCCTTTTATAACGCTCTGCGTCATGCAGAACCCCTCTCTTTTGGCCTGAACTGTGCGCTCGGCCCGGATGAGCTGCGTCAGTATGTGGCGGAGCTGTCGCGCATCGCTGAGGGCTACGTCAGCGCGCACCCCAACGCGGGTCTGCCCAATGCGTTTGGCGAATATGATCTCGATGCGGAAGTGATGGCCCGGCAGATGGGGGAATGGGCCCGTGCCGGCTTCCTGAATATTATTGGCGGCTGCTGTGGCACGACGCCGCAGCATATTGCCGCCATGGCCGCCGCTGTTGAAGGCGTCGTACCGCGGAAGCCACCGGCTATTCCGGTGGCCTGTCGTCTCTCCGGTCTGGAGCCGCTTAACATCAGCGCCGAATCACTGTTTGTGAACGTCGGGGAGCGCACCAACGTCACCGGCTCGGCAAAATTTAAAAGACTGATTAAAGAAGAGAAATATCACGAGGCGCTGGACGTCGCGTTGCAGCAGGTGCAGAGCGGCGCGCAGATTATCGACATCAATATGGACGAAGGGATGCTCGACGCTGAAGCAGCGATGGTGCGTTTTCTGAATCTGATTGCGGGCGAACCCGATATCGCCCGCGTGCCGGTGATGATCGACTCTTCGAAATGGGCGGTGATCGAAAAAGGGTTACAGTGCATTCAGGGCAAAGGGATTGTTAACTCGATTTCGATGAAAGAGGGCGAGGCGGCCTTTATCCATTATGCCCGTCAGGTGCGGCGCTACGGCGCTGCCATGGTGGTGATGGCCTTTGATGAAGTGGGGCAGGCGGATACCCGCGCCCGTAAGATCGCGATCTGCCGCCGGGCTTATCAGATCCTCACACAGGAGGTCGGTTTCCCGCCGGAAGATATCATCTTTGACCCCAATATCTTTGCCGTGGCGACCGGCATAGAGGAGCACAACAACTACGCGATGGACTTTATCGGGGCGTGCGAAGATATCCGGCGTGAACTGCCCCATGCGATGATCTCGGGCGGCGTATCCAACGTCTCATTTTCTTTTCGCGGCAACGAACCGGTTCGCGAAGCGATCCACGCCGTGTTCCTCTATCACGCTATCCGCAACGGCATGGGGATGGGGATTGTCAACGCTGGCCAGCTGGCTATCTATGACGATCTGCCCGCTGAACTGCGTGATGCCGTCGAAGATGTGATCCTCAACCGGCGCGAAGAGGGCACCGAGCGGCTGCTGGCGCTGGCGGAAACGTACCGTGGCGGCAAAAGTGACGGCGCGCAGGAGAAACAGCTGGCGGAGTGGCGCGGCTGGGCGGTAGCTAAGCGGCTGGAATATTCGCTGGTTAAAGGAATAACGGAGTTTATTGAGCAGGATACCGAAGAGGCGCGCCAGCAGGTGTCCCGCCCGATAGAGGTTATTGAAGGGCCGCTGATGGCGGGCATGAATGTGGTCGGCGACCTGTTCGGCGAAGGCAAAATGTTTTTGCCGCAGGTGGTGAAATCGGCACGCGTCATGAAACAGGCAGTGGCGTATCTGGAACCCTTTATCGAGGCCAGTAAAGAGGCCGGGCGCAGCAACGGCAAAATCGTGCTGGCCACGGTGAAAGGGGATGTGCATGACATCGGCAAGAATATTGTTGGCGTGGTGCTGCAGTGCAATAACTACGAAATTATCGACCTGGGCGTGATGGTGCCAGGGGAGAAGATCCTGAAAACCGCGCGGGAAGTCGATGCGGATATCATCGGCTTGTCGGGCCTGATCACGCCGTCGCTGGATGAGATGGTTAACATGGCGAAGGAGATGGAGCGTCAGGGCTTTACGCTGCCGCTGCTGATAGGCGGCGCGACTACCTCAAAGGCGCATACCGCCGTCAAAATCGAGCAGCACTACAGCGGTCCGACGGTTTACGTGCAGAACGCTTCACGCACCGTCGGCGTGGTGTCATCGCTGCTCTCCGACACGCTGAAAGCCGATTTTATTGCCCGAACCCGACGGGAGTATGAAACCGTGCGCATTCAGCACGCACGCAAAAAACCGCGCACGCCGCCGGTGTCGCTGCAGGCCGCGCGCGATAACGCCAGCCTGATCGCGTGGGAAAACTACACGCCACCGGTGCCGCATCGCCCTGGCGTCAGTCAGGTTGAGGCCAGTATCGACACGCTGCGCCACTATATCGACTGGACGCCGTTCTTTATGACCTGGTCGCTGGCGGGCAAATATCCCCGCATTCTGGAAGATGAGGTGGTGGGTGAAGAGGCACAGCGTCTGTTTGCCGATGCCAGTGCGATGCTCGACAGATTAAGTGAGCAGTCGCTGCTGACACCCCGTGGCGTGGTCGGTATTTTCCCGGCTAACCGGGTCGGTGACGATATCCATCTCTATAGCGATGAGCGGCGCGATGAAGTTTTGTGTGTGAGTCATCACTTACGTCAGCAGACAGAGAAAACCGACTTTGCAAACTACTGCCTGGCCGATTTCGTGGCACCCAAATCAACGGGAAAAGCGGATTATCTTGGCGCTTTCGCGGTGACCGGCGGGCTGGAAGAGGATGCGCTGGCGGCGGCGTATGACCTGCAGCATGACGACTACAACAAGATTATGGTGAAGGCGCTGGCGGACCGTCTGGCGGAGGCGTTTGCCGAATATCTGCATGAGCGGGTGCGTAAGGTGATCTGGGGCTTCGCCCCCAATGAAAATCTCAGCAATGACGAGCTGATTCGCGAGTGTTATCAGGGGATACGACCGGCGCCAGGCTATCCGGCCTGCCCGGATCACACCGAAAAAGCGGCCATCTGGACGCTGCTGGGGGTGGAAGAACAGATCGGCATGACGCTCACCGAATCCTATGCCATGTGGCCGGGCGCCGCCGTCGCTGGCTGGTACTTCAGCCATCCTGACAGTCGATATTTCGCCGTGGCGCAGATCCAGCGTGACCAGGTGGAGGATTATGCGGCCCGCAAAGGCATGTCGGTCAGCGAAGTGGAACGCTGGCTGGCACCGCATCTTGGCTACGACGAAGAGTAAAAAAGCGGGCTGAAGGCCGTTTCAGACAGCTGGAAATTTAAATCCGGGCGAATCTTACTGCAATGAATAAGCTCAATGCGCAGGGAACCCGGTCAGAAGAGGAAAGCGTCCCGCGCCAGGGACGGCGCGGGCCGAGCGGCCAGGGATTGGCATTAGCGCCTTTCCGATCTGACCGGGTTTCCTGTGCGTGCACCCGCTTACCGCTGAGCAGGCTCAGGGAGCATACGCCTTGCGCAAAGTCGCCTTAACGCCATCCATGGCAGGCTCAGCGCGGGCCATCCCTGGCCCGCTATGCTTTGCTTCAGGCGTATGCTCCCATCGCTTTACGTCCGGCCGCCGTCTGAACGAGGCCGCCTCTGCTTAGTTAAAGCGCGCGTCGCGATCGGACGTCAGATCATACAGCTGGTACTTACGACCCAGCATCTGACCGCCATCGCGCGTCAGCGGCACCCAGTTAACCTGCGCGCGACCGCGTGTTGGCGTCACGGTGAACAGATCCATCGGCACGGAGATATAGAAGCCTTTGGTGAAGTCACCCTCGCCATACTCTTCCGAGGAGACGTTGGTTTTCGTGGCATACACCCCCACCATCACGCCGCTGTCAAAGCGCTTGGAAACATCAACCGTCACGCCTTTATCTTTCGCCAGATACTGACCGACGCTGGCTTTCACCAGCACATCCTGCATAAACCACGGACGCCAGTAGCCGGTCAGGTTGCCGGTTGAGGCTTTATAGCGGTTGAACTGCATCATGTTGTCCCAGTCACGCTGCCGGACGTAGTTGGCATCGACGCCCACCGCCCAGTTCGCATCGACCGGACGATAGAGCACCTCGCCGCCCACGCCGCCATACATCGTCTCCAGATAACCGCCGTAGACCTGACCATAGAAGCCGTTACCGAGGTGGCCCATATAGTTGGCCTGCAGATCGTTAACGTAGACGTTATTCTCGACGTAGTCACGGATGTGGGTACGCACGCGCGGCAGCGATGAGTCGGCCGGTGCGCCGTTATAGTTGAACTTATCGTAGTTGTTGGCGAGGTTGCCAAACAGACTGCCCCCCACCAGCAGGTGGTCGGTCAGCCAGTAATCGACGTTACCCATCA
This sequence comes from Pantoea sp. ARC270, assembly GCF_003236725.1. Lineage (NCBI taxonomy): Bacteria > Pseudomonadati > Pseudomonadota > Gammaproteobacteria > Enterobacterales > Erwiniaceae > Pantoea > Pantoea sp. ARC270. Next base: position 42,702 of record NZ_PUGA01000046.1, on the reverse strand, counting down.
CGCCGACCTGATACATATAGAAACTCTCCGGGCCGCCCACCGACTGATTCAGCACCGGTGACAGGCTGTAATTCAGGCGATCTTTGCGGATAAACATCCCCTGCTCAGTAGTGCCCGGATCGACCGGATCTTTGCGCGTCTGCTGCAGCGGCTGCTCATGGCCCAGCGGATAGCCTTGCAGATCGTTACGCAGGCTGGCGACCTGCGTTTCCGTAGTGACCTGCGGCATATTAAAGCGCGACTCGGTGACATTGATGGTGTCGATGCCGTCCGGCAGATGATTCATGATGATGCGGTTAGCGCGATCGACGCCTTCGCGGGTATCGCGATATTTGGTCTGCTCACCGGAGACATAGAGCGTATGCCCCTGTGTCTGAATACGCGGGCCATCGAGACCGGCGTTATATTTCAGGTCGGTAAGCTGATTCCCCACCACGGTCGGCTCCAGCAGACGCGGCTGCGGCTGCGGATTGTAGGCGGGCTTCTCGCTGTCGATGTGCGCCTGGCGCAGATCGTTAAAGTTCGTGCGCAGGGTAACACCAAACATAAAGGTGTTGCCGCGTTCGTAGCTGGCGTTGATATCCGCCCAGTCGGTCACACGGTAAATCGCCCCGACGTTCAGCTTGCTGCGCTGCTCCAGACGGCCAGCAAAGTCATTCTGATAGTCGTTACCCTCATACTCCATTTTAAGGCGCAGCGGCTGCCAGGGGGTCTGATACTCAATACCGCCAAACAGCGCCGTCGGACCGTGGAACATCTGCGAGCCGTTGATGGAACCCGCTTCGCCGACCCGTGGACGCTGACAGTAGCTGTCGCTGTAGGAACAGAAGGGGTTCTTCACCGTGCCGCTGTTGCCGAGATAGCCCCAGCCGAGACCGAACGTAAAGTCGAACGGCCCCCAGGCCTTGGTCGCCACCAGATATTCGCTGTCGAACAGGCCTGTGCCGCCGAGATCGCGGGTGCCGACCGCCACTTCCGGCAGCCAGAATCCTTCCTGCCACAGACGCAGTTTCAGGTCGAAGGCTTTATCTTTATAGCTCTGCGTGCCGCTGAATTCAGAGACCGCACTGTACTGGCGGGTACGCACGTCGGTGTAACGCACGGTCGTCTCCAGCCACGGGAACAGCTGCAGCGATGCGGAGTAGTAGCGATACTGATCGTTGTCGCGGGCATTGAGGCTGAATTCCCCCTCTCTGGCCATGCGCGCGGTCGGCACCTGCATCAGGCCCACGCCGCCAAAATCAGATTGTGAAGGTCCCACCGGCGCAGGCCAGGTGTCAGCCTGCGCCTGACAGGCTGCCGCCACGGAAACAGCCAGCAGGCTGAAGAGATAACGTTTTTTCATCAGTCTGGTATCCGGTGAGTCAGTACGGAGAGGAGGCGATCGTTGAGATCTTCATAGGCGCCTGGCAGGCTCCACGATGAAAAGCCGAGCCAGATAATGCTGCCTGGCTCCACTTCCACATGGCGATGATTCCAGTACGCTACCGGCACCTGCTGCGTGGCACCCGACGGGGCAATCACCGTAACAAAATTGCGTTCTGCCCCGGAAAGTAACGAATGCTCCGCAAGATAGTCACGTACGGATTTTCCCGGTTGCCAGCTCACTTTGCCTGCCCCACTCAGCGCGCCGAGCAGCAGCACGGAATCGGACGGGGTTTGCAGCCAGAGGTCATAGCTGCCTTCCAGACGACGGTTGTCTGCCGGATGCAGACGGATCCAGTCCGGGTCGAGCGAGGTAAACTGGCGGCCTGTTACCCTGATCGCACTCAGCTGGCGGATCACCTCATCAATGGCCGCCGCCCGGTCGCCACTGCTGTCGGCACGCCACGCGCGCAGCTCGCCCAGCGTCTGCTGATAGTGCTGCTGTGCCACGGCGCTGGCACCGCGCTCGGCAATAAAAGTACGGCGCCAGTCCGTGTTCGCCTGCAGCGGAGGAAGCGTCACCAGCTGGGCGAGATCGGCAATCTGGCTCAGTTCAGCCTGACCGCCATTATGCGGTGCGTGGACAATCACCTGCGCCGTCGCCTGCGCGCCTGCGCTGCTGAGCAGGCTCAGCCCGGCCAGCAAAAATGTTATTTTTTTCATGATTTCGCCGGCTTCAGAATAGTGGTGTCTACAGGGAAGGCATCTGCCGCCAGCATCTGATGGGCCTGCACCACATCGCCGCTGCTGTTATCGATCCAGAAGGTGTTTTCCCACGTGCGGTTACTGCTGTCGATGCTCACCTGCTCATGCCAGACGCGGCAGGGAATGCGGTTGCCCGCGAGGGTCAGGACTTCATCGGTGCCGCGCGCAAAGGTGGAACGCACGGTCGCGCCGCGAACCTTGCCCTGTTCGGTCCACTGCACGATGCGGGTCCAGCCTGCGCCATTGCTGAGGTGAAGGGGGGCAGCCAGCGGGTCCTGCTGCAGATTGCTGACGCTCAGCAGGTTATCCGGTAAGCCCAGGGTTTTTACCAGGCGCCCATGCTGTGTGACCAGCATCGCCTGATCCTGAGTCACCCATTTCTGCTGACCATTCTCGTTGTAGCCCAGCACCACGAAAATACGCGGTCCCTCATTCAGCCGGGCATAGAGACTGGCGTAGGGCAGATTGTTGACCTGTTGATCGGTTACGGTGACGTCGTCAGGACCGTTAACCGCGAGCAGCAGGGTCTGTTCAAGACCTTTTTGCGTTTGTGTACAGGCCTGCAGCAGCAGGCAAGCGAGCAGCAGAGGAAGTTGGCGCACTGTGTGTCCCTGATAAGTCATGCCAAAGTAAAAATAACCACACAGACGTGTGGTTATGTTTAAAGGTGCTCTGCCCGTTACGTCTGGCGGCAAAACGGCGGACTGTGTGGCGTCGCTGAAACGTCAGCGTTGCCCGTGAGTCACCGGTCAGCAATCAGACGCGTTTCGGGTTTCCATCAACGAGTTGTGCTCGTCGTGGTTGTGGTTGTTGTACCGGTATTTGCACCGTCACCACCGCCAGAAGCGGCGATCCCGATCCCGACCAGCGCGCCCAGCGCACCGATACCGACAGCGGTCGACGTGCCGGACGAGATTGCTCCCGCCTGCGCGCCAGCTGCGGAACCCGCTTCTTCCGGCGCGGCAAAGGCGCTGGATGAGGCGGCAACGAGGATCAGGGCTGCACCGGCAACCATAGTTTTTTTCATAACAACGTTTCCTGCATTGAGTGAATGAAGGATCTCCGCCTGACGACCCTGGCTATACAGACAAGCTATGACCAGAGCGACAGGCAGTCCCATTGCGGGCGCGTTCATTATAGGGCAACAAAATATCAGAGTTCAGCGCTATAAAAACCAGGGCTGCGGGGGAGGTGATGGCGTGATTTAATCAGTCGGATTGGAGATAACCGCCTTTTATATCGGAGTATTTCGGCCTGATGCCAGATATTTCGCTGCGGGTTAAAGAATTGCAAAGCGTAATGTTCTCTTTTATTAATATCTGGTACGGAATAAGAATAATCAGAATTTACTCAGGATTGCTAAAATTAAATAGGATTATGAATCAAGGGTTAACCCAGGGTAACGACACTTTTCAGGTCCATTTTATACTGGGTATTGGCGGGTATGATCCGGCAATGTTCAGAATTGTCTTAGGTGACTTTCGGAATTTTCCCGCGCCAGTGACGGTCTGTGTATCCATAAAGCGCCAGACAGGGCGTAAACAGAGACAAAAAAAGGCGGCAAATGTGCCGCCTGATTAATTTAAAGCCGATTAACGCCAGGACTTATAGCGATTAATTAAGGCATTAGTGGAACTGTCATGACTGGTAATCTGTTCATCATTTTCCAGTTCCGGCAGAATGCGGTTCGCCAGTTGCTTCCCTAATTCCACACCCCACTGATCGAAGGTGAAGATATTCAGGATGGCACCCTGAGTGAAGATTTTATGTTCATACAGGGCAATCAGCGCACCCAGGCTGAATGGGGTAATCTCACGCAGCAGGATAGAGTTGGTCGGGCGGTTACCTTCAAAGACTTTGAACGGCACGATATGGGCCACGGACTCTGCAGATTTACCGGCATCCGTAAACTCTTTCTCCACCACGTCGCGTGACTTACCAAAGGCCAGCGCTTCGGTCTGCGCAAAGAAGTTGGAAAGCAGCTTCGGATGGTGGTCGGCGAGGGCATTATGGCTGATGGCGGGTGCAATAAAGTCGCACGGCACCAGCTTGGTTCCCTGATGGATCAGCTGATAGAACGCATGCTGACCGTTGGTGCCCGGTTCGCCCCAGATAATAGGACCGGTCTGGTAGTCCACCGGGTGACCGTCGCGATCCACATACTTGCCGTTTGACTCCATATTTCCCTGCTGGAAATAGGCCGCAAAGCGGTGCATGTACTGGTCGTAAGGCAGGATCGCTTCGGTTTCGGCACCAAAGAAGTTGTTGTACCAGATACCAATCAGCGCCAGCAGCACCGGCAGGTTCTGTTCAGCAGGCGTCGAGGCGAAGTGCTGATCCATAGCGTGCGCGCCGCTCAGCAGCTGCTCGAAGTTATCGAAACCGATAGAGAGAATGATCGACAGGCCGATGGCAGACCAGAGCGAATAGCGACCGCCTACCCAGTCCCAGAATTCAAACATGTTGTTGGTGTCGATGCCAAACTCGCCCACCGCTTTGGCGTTGGTGGAGAGCGCCGCAAAGTGTTTCGCCACGTGCTGCTGATCGCCAGCCGTTTTCAGGAACCAGTCACGCGCACTGTGGGCGTTGGTCATGGTTTCCTGCGTGGTAAAGGTCTTCGATGCGACCAGGAACAGGGTGGTTTCCGGGCTGAGATCTTTCAGCGTTTCGGCGATGTGGGTGCCGTCAACGTTAGAAACAAAGTGCATGTTCAGGTGGTTTTTATACGGGCGCAGCGCCTCAGTCACCATAAACGGGCCGAGGTCGGAGCCGCCGATACCGATGTTTACCACGTCCGTAATCGCTTTACCGGTATAGCCTTTCCACTCGCCGCTGATGATACGCTCGGAGAAGCCTTTCATCTTATCCAGCACCGCGTTCACTTCCGGCATCACATCTTTGCCATCCACCAGAATTGGGGTGTTGCTGCGGTTACGCAGCGCGACGTGCAGCACCGCACGATCTTCGGTCCGGTTAATCTTCTCACCCGAGAACATAGACTTAATGGCACCGCTGAGATCGGTCTCTCTCGCCAGAGCCTGTAACTTATCGAGGGTTTCCTGGGTGATGCGGTTTTTGGAGAAATCCACCAGCATCTGATCATCAAAGGTGGCAGAGAATTTGGCAAAACGATCGGCATCCTCAGCAAACAGATCGGCAATTTCCACCGATTTCATCTGCTCAAAATGCTGTTGCAGCGCTTTCCAGGCTGCGGTTTGTGTCGGATTGATATTTTTCATGGCAACACTCTTGTTGATAAAAAGAACCGTCATCCCATCGGGTCACATCGACCCCGTTTAGCGTTTCAGTATGACCACAGTTGTAACTGAAAGGAAAAATTTTGTCAGCGCGCTCCGGGCAGGGGAGCGGAAAGCCCGCATCCTGTCGCCAGCATTCACTGGCGCGAACAGCCGGAGAGGGCAGTGACAACGTCCGACCGAGTGTGACGCGAAAGGCCATACAAAACGTTGTGCCGAATCAGGAATGAATGCAACGGCTGAACCCATTAAGCTTCGCAGAAAAAAGGGCGCGTCGGACTGAACCCACCCAGCACTCTAGACGCTGTGGCGCAGGCAGATTTGTTTTCTGATGCGGCGCGCCAGCCATGCTGACATTGACAGCAGGGCCAGAAAAGGCTAAATGTATGCGCCTACTTGCGCACCTGTGCGCAAGCCAGAAGAGGCGCGTCGCCCAGGCAGTGTGTTGGAGGAACCGTATCCGGCGAAAACACATGATGGGGAGCGACGCCGAGGTGGGTCAGCACGCGGTGTGTTGCCTGTCGGCTACAGGGGCTGAATCCTCTGGGTTGTCACCAGAAACGTGCAGTCGACGTTTCGCAAGGTGGGGCGCTTCTGGGTGACTCGTCTACCCGATCTGGTCTGCCCGTTTCTGCTCTTTCCTTGTGCCTGGCTGAAAGAATGTTTCCCGACCCCTTTCTCAATGGCGGGAACAAGATAACCTGACACGAGGTTCTACTACATGTCTCAAACACTGATTGTGGCAAAATTTGGCGGCACCAGCGTCGCTGATTTTGAAGCGATGAATCGCAGCGCTGATGTGGTGCTGCAGGATGCCAGCACCCGTCTGGTGGTGCTTTCCGCCTCGGCGGGCATCACCAATCTGCTGGTTTCGCTGGCTGAAGGCCAGCCCGCTGCCCAGCGTGCCGTTCTGCTCGATGATATCCGCCGTATCCAGTATGCCATTGTGGATCGTCTGCAGCGTCCGGATGTGATCCGTGATGAAATCGATCGGATGATCGACAATATCAGTATGCTCTCCGAAGCCGCTTCGCTGGCCACCTCAAGTGCCCTGACCGATGAACTGGTCAGTCACGGCGAGCTCATGTCCTCCCTGCTGTTTGTTGAAATTCTGCGTGAACGCCAGGTCAATGCGGAGTGGTTTGACGTCCGCAGAGTGCTGCGCACCGACGATCGCTTTGGCCGGGCTGTACCGGACGTCGACGTGCTGGCAACGCAGGCGACGGAGCAGCTGCAGCCGCGCATCGCGCAGGCGCTGGTTGTGACCCAGGGCTTCATCGGCAGTGAAAGTGAAGGACGCACCACCACGTTAGGCCGTGGCGGCAGTGATTACACCGCAGCGCTGCTTGGCGAAGCCCTTCACGCGGCGCGCGTGGATATCTGGACCGATGTGCCGGGTATCTACACCACCGATCCGCGCGTGGTGCCGACCGCGAAGCGTATTGATGAAATCACCTTTGAAGAAGCCGCTGAAATGGCGACGTTTGGCGCGAAAGTGCTGCATCCGGCCACGCTGCTGCCCGCCGTACGCCGCGGTATCCCGGTCTTTGTCGGCTCCAGCAAGGATCCGGCCGCGGGAGGAACCCGCGTCTGCAACGAAACCCGCAACCCGCCGCTGTTCCGGGCGCTGGCGTTGCGTCGCAAGCAGACGCTGTTAACGCTGCACAGCCTGAACATGCTGCATACGTTTGGTTTCCTCGCCGAACTGTTCAACATTCTGGCGCGCCACAACGTCTCGGTCGATCTGATCACCACCTCGGAAGTGAGCGTGGCGCTGACGCTCGACACCACCGGCTCCACCTCTACCAGTGCCAGCCTGCTGACCCAGGCGCTGCTGACGGAACTCTCGTCGCTCTGCCGCGTAGAAGTAGAAGAAGATCTGGCGCTGGTGGCGATTATCGGCAACCAGCTCTCTAAAGCCTGCGGCGTTGGCAAAGAGGTGTTTGGTGTGCTCGACCCATTCAACCTGCGCATGATTTGCTACGGTGCCAGCAGCTACAACCTCTGCTTCCTGGTGCCGGGCAACGATGCAGAAAGCGTGGTGCGTACGCTGCACCGCAATCTGTTCGAGTAAGCCTCTCTGTTTTCTCAGGCCGCCTCAGCGCGGCCTGAAAAAGCGTCCGGCCGGGTCACCCTGGCCGGTTTTCCCCCGCGTTAAGTCATCCCGGATAAATCCCCTTTTTACAAAGGGTTATTATTTCCTGTTGCCAAATGGCAACCCTTTTATCCTGCCATTTCATGTACTTGCGTTGCTATCAGCCTGCGCAGTTTTATAATCCCGCCGCAAAATCCATTCACCCAATCACAGGAAATATCATGAAAAGGTTAATCGCAGAAGCGCTGGGCACCTTTGTGCTGGTGGCGGGCGGTTGCGGGAGTGCCGTGCTGTCTGCCGCGTTTCCGCAGCTGGGCATTGGCTTTCTGGGCGTGGCGCTGGCGTTCGGGTTGAGCGTGCTGGTCATGGCCTATGCGGTCGGACACATTTCAGGCGGTCATTTTAACCCGGCGGTCACCCTGGGCCTGGTGGCAGGCGGACGTTTTCCCGCGGCGCAGGCTATCCCTTACATCCTCGCGCAGCTGGCGGGTGGCATTGCGGCTGGTGCGGTGCTCTGGCTGATCGCCAGCGGCAGAGGCGAGTTCAGTGCCGCCGCCAGCGGCTTCGCGGCTAACGGTTACGGCGCGCATTCGCCGGGCGGCTTCAGCCTGCAGGCGGGCATGATCAGCGAAGTCATGATGACCGCCATCTTCCTGATCGTCATCATGGGGGCCACCAGCGAACGCGCGCCGAAAGGCTTTGCGCCGATTGCGATTGGCCTGGCGTTAACCCTGATTCATCTGGTGACGATTCCGGTGACCAACACCTCGGTTAACCCGGCTCGCAGCACGGCAGTAGCCCTGTTCCAGGGGGACTGGGCACTCTCACAACTGTGGATGTTCTGGCTGATGCCGGTTATCGGTGGTGTGGTGGGTGGTGTGATCTACCGCAGTTTAGAGGATAAAGCAGCGTAATTTCGTCGATTTGCAGCGGATCGGCAGCAGTCGATCCGCATTTTCCCGCCCCGCCGCATGTTCGCCTTACGTCGTGATAACGAAATGTTATGATCCCGCCCGCGTCAGCAGTCGTTCCTGTATGGCGTGCTTCAGGGGCAACTCTGCATAAAACACAACACTCTTATAAGGAAGTCTGGCCATGCTCGCCACTTTAACCCGCCTGTTCCCGCTCTGGGCCGTGCTGTTATCTGTCGCCGCGTATTACTCGCCCGGAACGTTTCTTGGCATCGGGCCGTGGGTCACGTATCTGCTGATGCTGATCATGTTTGGCATGGGCGTGACGCTCAATATTGACGATTTTAAACGCGTGCTGACCCGCCCCGCACCCGTAATTGCCGGTACCTTTCTGCACTATCTGGTGATGCCGTTAGCTGCCTGGGCGCTGGCAAAACTGTTCCATATGCCGCCCGATCTCGCTGCGGGGATGATTCTGGTCGGCAGCGTCGCCAGCGGCACTGCCAGCAACGTGATGATCTATCTGGCGAAGGGGGATGTGGCGCTGTCGGTCACGATCTCCTCCGTCTCGGCGCTGGTGGGCGTATTCGCCACGCCGCTGCTGACCCGCTTTTATGTGGACACCCATATTCAGGTGGATGTGGTGGGGATGCTGCTGAGCATCGTGAAAATCGTGGTGATCCCGATCAGCCTCGGGCTGATCATTCATCACAGCATGAACAGCGTGGTTCGCCGGGTCGAGCCCTGGCTGCCTGCGTTTTCAATGATCTGTATTCTGCTGATCATCAGCGCAGTTGTGGCGGGCAGTCAGAGCTTTATCGGATCGGTGGGCCTGATGGTGATCGCCGCTGTGATCCTGCATAACGCCATTGGTCTGCTGGGCGGTTACTGGGGAGGCAAGCTGTTTGGCTTTGATGAGTCAACCTGCCGCACGCTGGCGCTGGAGGTCGGGATGCAGAACTCCGGTCTGGCGGCGACGCTGGGCAAGCTCTACTTCTCGCCGCTGGCGGCCCTGCCGGGCGCGCTGTTCTCGGTGTGGCACAACCTGTCAGGTTCACTGCTGGCGGGCTACTGGTCCGGAAAGCCGATCAAGAAGCCGTAACACCGATGGCGCGCAGAGGTTTCCCTCCTCTGCGCGCTTATTCATAATCACGCTCATCGTCGGGCTGCTCCAGCACGGTATAGGCGACGCTGCAGAACAGTGAGTTGAGACGCTTCATGTCACCGAGCAAACCGAGGTGCAGCGAACTGGTCTCAATACTCTGCACGTTCTGCTGATGCAGGCGGTCAACGTGCGCGTGCGAGTAGCGGCGAATCATCAGACGGAAACGATGTTTCGCGCGGCGCAGCCGTTTGGCACTGGTGACATCGTGCGACAGAAACACCGACAGACTCATTCTGAGATTGCTAATCAGCAGCTCCTGCAGGCCTTCCAGCTCTTTCAGTCCCTCGGCTGAGAAGGCGCGGCCCGCCGCCAGCGACTTATCCGCCACATCGCCGCTCATCCGTTCAATGATGTCGCCGGCCTGCTCCAGATTGAGCGACATCTCAATGATTTCCCCCCAGCGTCGCGAATCCTCTTCCGGCAGATCCTCTTTCGGCATCCGCGCCAGATAGAGTTTGATGGCGGTGTAGAGCACATCGACATCATCATCCAGCCGCCGCACCGTGCGCTCCTCGCGCGATTCCCCATGCATCACCTTATTAAACGCCTCCAGCATCTGCTCCAGCACGTCGCCCATGCGCAGCGCCTCGCGGGCGGCATTCACCAGGGCGAGCGCCGGGGTATCCAGCGCGCTGCGGTCCAGATGCTTCGGTTTCAGCTGCAGAGTGGTGTCCACATCGTCGGCGATGAGACGACGGCAGAGGCGCGCCATCAGGTCAGCAAAGGGCACCATCGCCACGCAGCGAACCAGGTTGTAGAAGACGTGGAAGAAGATCACCAGCTCCTCATCGTTCACCGGCAGCTTATCCAGCCATGTCGCCACGATATCGACAAAGGGCAGGATCACCACGCAGCCGATCAGCTTAAACAGCAGGCTGCCGAGCGCCACACGCTTGCCCGCCGCATTGGAGCCGCTGGCGTTGATCAGGGCCAGCAGGCCGCTGCCCAGGTTGGCACCAATCACCAGACAGAGCGCCACCTTAAAAGAGATCACCCCGGTGGCGGTCAGCGTGGCGGTGATCAGCACCGCAGCCAGGCTGGAGTAACTGATAATGGCGAAGACCGCGCCCAGCAGGGCATCGAGCATCACATCGCCGGTCAGGCTGGAGAAGAGCACCTGGACCCCGGCGGCCTGGGTAATCGGGCGGGCGGCTTCAACAATCAGCTGCAGTGCCAGCAGGATCAGACCCAGTCCGATGCTGGCCCGGCCTAGCTGTCCGGCTCGGGTCTGCTTACGGCTGAGAAAGAAGACCACGCCAAAAAAGATAAACAGCGGCGAGAGCCAGGAGAGATCAAACGTCAGGATACGCGCCATGATCGCGGTGCCGACATCCGCCCCCAGAATCACTACCAGCGCGGGGGTCAGGCTGACCAGGTTCTGCGCCACAAAGGAGGTGACCAGCAGGGTGGTGGCATTGCTGCTCTGCACCAGCGTGGTCACACCAATGCCCGCCAGAAAGGCCATCGGTTTCTTTTCTATGCTGCGGCTGAGGACGCGGCGCAGATCGGCGCCGTAAACCCGCATGATGCCGGTGCGGACGATATGCGTGCCCCAGACCAGCAGGGCCACAGCGGAGAGTAAATTAAGCAGAGTTAACACGGGGGGTTGATCCTCCAGAGTCAGGCTTAAAGCACAGACTGCCAGCCTGACGGAGAGAGCAATCTGTGAAAAGGGATTGCCGTGCTTTGCCTGATTTTTTCCTGTGTTTTAAGCCACCTGGCGCAAAGTCGACATCGCTAATTGTAGACCAATCTGACTGCCAGCGGGATGCAAATCCGCCGCCGATCGGTTAAGCACATCCACCGAAAGTTCCACATCCTGCGCCCGGATACGGTAGCGGATGACGTTGCCCAGCAGGCTGTGGCTGAGGATGACCGCAGGAATGCCCTGGCCCTGCGCCGTGAACTGCATCGATTCCGGACGAATCGCTACCTGGCTGTGAAAAGGCTGGCCGGTCAGCCGCGTCGCCTGCTCAGCGCTGAGCAGGTTGTAGTTACCGATAAACCCGGCGGCGAAGAGGTCAGCCGGCTGGGTGTAGAGCGCTTCGGCATCGCCGTTCTGCACGATTTTACCCCGGTTCATCAGCACAATACGATCGGAGAGCGTCAGCGCCTCCTCCTGATCGTGGGTGACGAAAAGGGTCGTGAGGTTCAGCTCGCGCTGGATGCGGCGGATTTGATCGCGCAGATGGCGACGGATTCGCGCATCCAGCGCCGACAGTGGCTCATCCAGCAGCAGCAGACGCGGACGCGTCACCAGCGAACGCGCCAGAGCCACGCGCTGACACTGCCCGCCCGACAGCTGATGCGGATAACGGCGCGCATAGTCGCTGAGTTCCACCAGCTCCAGCACCTCCGGCACCCGCTGGCGGATCTCTGCGTCGGGCAGCTTCTGCATCTTCAGGCCAAACGCGACGTTTTTCTCTACCGTCATGTTGGGAAAGAGTGCGTAGCTCTGGAACACCATACCGATGGCGCGCTTCTGCGGCGCCAGCGGCACAATATCCTGACCCGCCAGCCGGATTTCGCCGCTGTCGACGCCGGTTAAACCGGCCAGACAGCGCAGCAGCGTCGATTTACCGCAGCCGCTGGGGCCGAGCAGGGTAACAAACTCACCTTCTGCCGCGCTGAAATCGATCTCCTCGAAAATGGGGGTGGGTCCATAGCGTTTATTCAGCGATCTGACCTCAAGATAACTCATACTCAGCCTCGTTCGGGATTCAGGGCGTTAGCCAGCCAGGTGACCAGCAGCACCACAAAGAAATAGGAGATCACCAGCGCGCTGGTGAAGTGACCGCTGCCGTTGCGCATGTTGTAGAGATAGACCTGCAGGGTTTCATAGCGGTTGCCGACCAGCAGGTTAGCAAAGACAAATTCGCCAATCAGAAAGGAGAAGGAGAGCAGAACCGCAATCAGCATCCCTTTGCGCAGGTTGGGCAGCACCACCCAGAGTGCCGCCTGCCAGGTGCTGGCACCCAGCAGCTGCGCGGCGTCGATCAGCTCTTTCAGGTTGATGGCCTGCATATTGTTCGCCAGCGCCCGATAGATAAAGGGCAGCGCGATGGTGAAATAACAGCCAATCAGTATCCACGGTGTGCCGGTCAGCATCAGCGGGGAGGAAGAGTAGAGCTGCAGCAAACCCACTGATGAGACCACCGGCGGTACGGCAAAGGGCATCAGGATCAGAATGTTCATCACCGCATCCAGCCGTGGATAGTAGTAAGCGATTACAAACATGGCAGGCAGCACCAGCAGCAGCGAGAAGAGCAGCGCACCAAAGCAAATCAGCAGGGAATGGCCCAGTGCCGTCAGAAAACGCGGGTCACTCCAGAGCTGGATGAACCACTTCAGGCTATAGCCCTGCGGCAGAATGGTATTACTCCAGTCAGAGGCGATCGCGTAGAGCAGCGTGGCCGCCAGCGGCAGGGCCAGCAGGAGAAAAAGTACCCCCACCATTATCCGGTGATACAGGCGCTCAGCAGATGACATGACGGCTCCTTCAGGGCTGTTTCGCGTTGAGATAGCTGCGGCGCACCAGATACTGCTGCACCAGGGTGATCAGCGCCATAATCGCCACCAGCAGCATCGCCAGCGCGCTGCCGGTGTTGGGGGCCAGCGAGATATCCCCGGAGACCAGCGCGGCGATGCGCACCGGCACCACGTTAAAGTTTCCGGTAGTCAGGGCATAAATGGTGGCGTACGCCCCCAGCGCGTTCGCCAGCAGAATGACAAAGGTGCCAAGCAGCGCCGGAAACAGAATCGGCAGGGCGATGTGCCACCCGTAGTGCCAGCGGCTGGCCCCCAGCAGAGCCGCTGACTCCTGCCACTCTTTCTTCAGTCCGTCGAACGCCGGGTAGAGCAGCAGCACGCCCAGCGGGATCTGGAACCAGGTGTAGACCAGCACCATGCCGTTGCGCGAAAAGAGCCGGAAGCTCTCAATCAGCCCGTAGTGACGCAGCAGCAGCGTCAGACAGCCGTTCAGCCCCAGCAGGATCACAAAGGCGAAGGCGAGCGGGACACCGGCAAAATTGCTGGTCATGTTGGTAAAGGAGAGCAGGAAACGCTGCAGTCGCCCGCCGCCGAGCTGATGCAGGGAGTAGCCGGTAACCAGCGCAATCACTAATCCATAGACGCTTGACCAGAGCGAAATATCGAGCGAAAAACGAAACGCCTGCTGATAAAAGGGCGAGGTCAGGATGTCGTGATAGTTATCCCAGCCCCACTGGCTGTTCATCTCACTCCAGAAGCTGTTGATGGCGATCCACAGCAGCGGTGCCAGCTGAAAGGCGACCCAGAACAGGGCAAACGGCAGCAGCAGCAGCAGGGCAAAGCCTTTTCTTCTCATCTCTGTGGCTCCGCCAGCAGCCCGCGGCAGACCGGTTTGTCATGCGGCACCTCAAGCAGTTCGCACAGGGTGCCGCACAGATCGGTCTGCTGCGGTGCCAGATCAGGCTGCAGCGAGAAGGCCCGGCCAAAGACAAACAGCGGCACCGTGGTCTCCTCAGGCAGAATGCCGCCATGGGAGCGATCGTCATTCATACCGTGATCGGCGGTCACCATCACCTGATAGCCCTCGGCCAGCCACAGCGGCATCCACAGCGACAGCAGGCCGTCGGCGATGCGCGCCCGGTTGCGGTACTGCGGTGAGGAGAGTCCCGATTTATGACCGGCGTCGTCGATGTTCATCGGGTGGATCAGCAGGAAGTCGGGATCGTGACGCAGCCGCAGGCTCTCTGCGTCTTCAAACAGATGCGAATCGGGATAGCTGTCGTCAGAGTAAAAATGACCATACTGAATCGGCAGTTCCGGCGCGTCCGTATGACGATCGCGCGCCGGAACAAACGGGGTGCGGTTATAAAGTTCACTCACCCAGTGGTAGGCCGCCGCCGCGGTGGTCAGGCCCGCCGCACGGGCAAAGTGAAAGATGCTGCGCTCGCGACTTAACCGGCTGACGCCATTGTGAATAATGCCGCTTCTGACCGGCGGGACGCCGGTCAGGATGCACTCATAAAGCGGCCGCGACAGCGAGGGCAGTTCACAGGTCAGACGGTAGTAAAAGCCGTTGCCCTGCGAACATTCGGCATGCAGATAACCCATTGCATGTTGTGCGACCTGATTGCTCAGCCCATCCAGCACCACCAGGATAGTCTTCATTTCCTCTCCCCGCCGCAGGTTACTGCTGCATGTTGATGATGACGTTTTCCTGCCACAGGCGCGGCAGCATTTTTGACGATTTATCCCAGGCGGCCTGATCTTTAACCGGACGGGCATTTTTATACTCTGACTGCGGCAGCAGGCGAGCCTGAACATCCGCAGGCAGCGTCAGATGCTCGGCACGAATCGGACGGGCATAGCCCTTCGCCAGGTTAATCTGACCCTGGTCTGAGAAGATATATTCGCGCGTCAGTTTTGCCGCGGCAGGATGTTTCGCATATTTGTTGATGAGGGTGGTGTAACCGGAAGTCACAGAACCGTCAGAGGGGATCACCACTTCGTAGCGGCTTTTATCAATCTGGTCACGGTAGTTAAGGGCGTTAAAGTCCCACACCACCGCCATCTGCACTTCCCCTTTTTCGATGTTGGCGATCACCGGATCGGTCACGCCAAGACGCCCCTGTTTTGCCAGGTCAGCAAAGAATGCCAGCGCCGGTTTCAGGTTCTTCTCGTCGCCGCCTAATGCGTAGTTTGCCGCCAGCACACCGTTGGCTGCCTGAGCTGCCACGCCGACATCACCGATAGTAACCACATACTTACCTTTTTTCAGATCGGCCCAGCTGTGGGGGATATCCTTAACCTGCTGCTTGTCGATCAGGAAAGCAATGGTGCCGGTATAGGCCAGCGCCCAGTGACCCTCTTTATCTTTGGCCCAGGCCGGGATCTGATCCCAGTGGGTCGGTTTATATGGCAGCGTCAGCCCTTTCGCCACGGCGATGGGGCCAAAGGCCGCGCCGACATCGCCGATGTCAGCGCTGGCGTTATCTTTCTCCGCATCAAATTTCGCCAGCTCCTGCGCCGATGACATATCGGTGTCGCTGTGCTTAAGGCCATATTTGCTGTTGAGATCGCTCCAGGTCTCCTTCCAGTTGGCCCAGCTGTCCGGCATCCCGACGCTGTTGACCTGGCCTTCACTGCGCGCCGCTTTTTCCAGCGCGGCGAGGTCGTTATCGGCGGCCTGCGCGACGGGCAGGGTGAGCACTACAGCACTGGCTACTACAGAGGCGATAAACGCTTTCATCTCAGTTGCTCCGGGTGTAAGTTGAGGGGCCTGACTGGTCTAGTCCAGCAAGAACCGAGCCAATGTATCCCCTGTATATGAACGATTTATGACAGAACCGCGCGATACGGGGGAAGAAAGGCAGCAGACCCGGGTCATCCGCCCGTCACAGGCGCGTTAACCTGAACAGTTATAGTGCGGAGTCGCACCAGAATGAGGCTACTGTTGTGGAGTCAATCGCACTCAAAACGGCGGAGGCGATCGCCAGTGCACTGCTGAGCCGTATCCGGGATGGCGAGTTTCAGAGCGGGCGGTTGCCGGCGGAACGCGCCCTGAGCGAGGCTTTCAGCACCACGCGGATCACGCTGCGTGAAGCGCTGGGCAAGCTGGAAGCGCAGGGGATGATCTACCGTGAGCTGCGTCGGGGCTGGTTTATCGCGCCGCCGCGGCTGGTCTACAACCCGCTGCACCACAGCCACTTTCATGCGATGGCGACGGAGCAGGGGCGGCGAGCGACGACGGAGGTTATTGCGGCTGGCGAGGTAGCCGCGCAGGACGCCGTGGCGACAGCACTGGGTCTGGCCCCTGGCTCGGTGGTCTACTGCATCCGCCGTCTGCGGCGCATTGATGGGCGCGCGGTACTCTATGTGGAACACTACCTGAATCCGCACTTTTTCCCTGGCCTGCTGGAGGAAGATCTGACGCGCTCCCTGACCGACCTCTATGACCAGCGCTACGGTATTCGTTACGGTGGCGCGCGCTTTACCATTCTGCCCGGCCCGCTGCCGGACGTTGCCGCACCTGCGCTAAATGTGGCGACCGGCAGCCCCGGCCTGCTGATCACCCGCATCAACCGCAATCAGCAAAAAGCGGTGATCGACTGCGACTGTGAATACTGGCGCTATGATGCACTCTGTGTGGATGTCGAAGCCTGAGGAGTTATTGTGATTTACATCACACTCGCGCATGATGATGCGCGCTGATAACTCCATTTTAAGGCGCAACATGAGTGACAAAAATCCTTTGGCCCGCCACCTTGCAACAGCACTGCAATGGGTGCTGAATGTGGGCCTGCTGAGTCTGGCGATCATCCTGATCGTCTTTTTAGGCAAAGAGACGATCCATCTGGCAAACGTGCTGTTTAATACCGGCGAGCAGGCCTCTTCCTATCTGCTGATTGAGGGAATCGTGATCTATTTCCTCTACTTCGAATTTATTGCCCTGATAGTGAAGTACTTTCAGTCCGGCTATCACTTTCCGCTGCGCTATTTTGTCTACATCGGCATTACGGCGATCATCCGCCTGATTATTGTCGATCACAAAAATCCCTTCGATACGCTCTGCTACTCGGCGGCGATACTGATGCTGGTCATTACGCTGTGGCTGGCAAACAGCAACCGGCTGAAACGCGAATAATTCACCTGCCGTCTGGTACGACGGCAGGTGTTCGCATCGCGTCTCTGCGCTAAACTACCGACCTCAAAATTACCGGGAGTGGTGCTATGTCTCAAGACGCGCTCAGCTTATTAGGTGCGCTCAACTGGCTTTCTCCATCGCAGGCAGCCCTCGCGCCGCCGTTGCTCGACTGGCTGATGGAAGAGGATTCAATGACGCGCCGTTTTGAACAGCATTGTCAGCGGGTGACGGTTCAGCCATTGCGCGAAGGCTTTATCGACGCCAGCGAGTTGGGCGAGGAACGCGCCCTGTTGCCGGATGATGAACGCTTCTGGCTGCGTGAAGTGCTGCTGTTCGGCGACGATCAGCCCTGGCTGGCGGGCCGCACCCTGGTGCCGGAAAGCACCCTCAACGGGCCTGAGGCGATGCTGCAGCAGCTGGGTACCCGTCCTCTGGGCCGCTATCTTTTCTCCTCTTCGACGCTGACCCGCGATTTTATTGAACCCGGACAGATTGATGCATTGTGGGGACGGCGGTCGCGTCTGCGCCTCTCCGGCAAGCCGCTGCTGCTGACTGAACTGTTTTTACCGGCATCGCCGCTCTATCGCGATCTGGTCTGAGGATTTTGTGGTGGAAAAGAGCTTAAGTATGAATAAATGGCGGGACTACAGCCGCCTGATGCGCATCGATAAACCGATCGGCACGCTGCTGCTGATGTGGCCCACGCTCTGGGCACTCTGGCTGGCTGACATGGCGATGCCGCCGTTACCGGTGCTGGCGGTGTTTGTGGCCGGGGTCTTTGTGATGCGGGCGGCGGGTTGTGTCATCAATGACTATGCCGATCGCAAAGTGGATGGTCACGTTGAGCGCACCCGACATCGGCCGCTGGCCAGCGGCGCGGTGAGTGCCAGAGAAGCGAAGCTGCTGTTTGTGATTCTGGGGCTGGTGGCTTTTGCGCTGGTGCTGACCATGAACCTGATGACCATCATGCTTTCCGTGGTGGGGCTGGCGCTGGCCTGGGTCTATCCCTTTATGAAGCGCTATACCCATCTGCCGCAGGTCGTACTGGGGGCCGCATTTGGCTGGGCGATCCCTATGGCCTGGTGTGCAGTTAGTGAGTCCTTACCTCTGGTCTGCTGGCTGGTGTTCATTGCCAACATCTGCTGGACGGTTGCTTACGATACGCAGTATGCGATGGTGGACAGGGACGATGACCTGAAGATTGGGGTGAAGTCGACCGCCATTTTATTTGGTCGCTTCGACAAGCTGATTATTGGTCTGCTGCAACTGGCGACCCTGCTGCTGATGGCGTGGGTGGGGACGATGCTGCACCTGAACAGCGCCTTCTACTGGACGCTGCTGCTGGCTGCCGCCCTGTTTGTTTATCAGCAGAAGCTGATAGCCGGGCGCGAACGTCAGCCCTGTTTCCAGGCTTTCCTCAATAACAACTATGTCGGGATGGTGCTGTTCCTCGGCATTTTAATGAATACGCCGCCGTTCACTCAGCTGTTCTGACTGGAAAGGCAGCCTGTCATAGCGGGAAGACCGCGCCTGCGCAGGGGACAGGGCCAGATCGGAAAGACGCAAAAGCTGTCATCCATGACGGCTCGGCCCGCGCCTTCCCTGGCGCGGGACGCTTTCCTCTTCTGTCCCTGTCCCCTGCGCGTCAGGTTCTTCGTTGCTGTAAGAAGCCTGCCAGACAGCCCTGTGCGACATAAAAAAGGCGACCCTGAGGTCGCCTTTTTTGCTTTACGCGGGTATCAGTCGTGCGCGACAGCCGTTTCAATGGTCATCCGGACATCGCTGGTCACAAGGTCAGCCAGGATGTGCCAGGTGGCCTGGGTCTGCGCCACATCCGCATCTCCGCTGTCACTGATATAGCCTTCATCACGCAGCGTCAGTACCAGTGAGGTAAAGACCGCTTTGTCGAAGAACTCCGGGGCGTTGATACCGTGCAGCACGGAGAGACGTTGTGCCAGCGTCCGGCTCTCTTTCTCCAGCGTGCCGCGGTTAATTGTCGGCTTGGCGCTGAGAATCGAGAAGGTAATGGCATAACGCTGCAGCGTTTCACGCACACCGGCGGCCAGCAGTTGCAGCGTGCGATAGCGCGCTGCGGTAAAGCGCAGTTCACCGGCCTCAAGCGTAATCAGACCCTGACGCGCCAGCTCCTGACTCAGTTCAGTCAGCAGTTGCGGCAGCTCATCCGTCTCCCAGCGCAGGAAGAGTTCACTCTTAAGCATTGGATAGATCAGGCTGACCTGACGCAGCAGTTCCGCTTCGCTCAGCGTCTGGTGTTGCTGGACAATGGCGGCAATCAGCGACGGCATCACCAGCATGTGATGAATGTTGTTGCGATAATAGGTCATCAGCACCGCCTGCTCACGCGGCAGAATGATGATGTCGCCAATGCTGTCCTTTTCACTCTCAAACTTGTTCATGCCCAGGGCGTGATCCAGCAGCGCTTCCGCAGAGAGATCGGGCAGGGTCGCATTCGGCGAGTAAGGCACATTGCGCAGCAGCTGGGTATAGCACTCCAGCTGTTCAATCAACTGTTCGCGGGTAAGTGAGCGCTGACGTGAGGCAAGCAGGGCCGTAACACAGAGGTTCATGGCGTTAGCCGCGCCGGCTTCATTGATCCGCACCATCACGCGAGCCGCAATATCGTTCACGGTCGGGGTCAGCCAGCCGGGACGCTGTGGCTCAATCGGATCGATCGAGTCACGCCATTCCGGCACGCGCTTGTTGAGATAGTTAACCAGCGGCAGCGGTTCGCCAAAGTTAACGTAACCCTGACCGAGATTGCGCAGCTTACGCAGGCCACGCACCATCTGCATGAAGCCCTCTTTCTCTTTTGCCGCGCCGCGCAGCTCTTTGGCGTAAGTACCCACTTCCATCACATGCTCATATCCGATGTAGATCGGCACCAGCGTGATGGGACGATTGCCGCCGCGCAGCATCGCCTGCAGCGTCATGGCTAACGTGCCGGTTTTCGGGTCCAGCAGACGGCCCGTGCGTGAACGGCCACCTTCGACAAAGTACTCAACCGAGTAACCCCGGGTGAACAGCTCACCGAGGTATTCGCGGAATACCGTGGCGTACAGCTTGTTGCCTTTAAAGGTGCGACGGATAAAGAAGGCACCCAGACGACGGAAGATCGGACCGGCTGGCCAGAAGTTGAGGTTGATGCCTGCTGCGATGTGCGGCGGCACCAGGCCCTGATGATAGAGCACGTAGGAGAGCAGCAGATAGTCCATGTGGCTGCGGTGGCAGGGCACGTAGACAATCTCATGACCATCCTGCGCCAGCTGGCGCACTTTTTCGCCGCCATTGACGTTGATGCCCTGATAGAGACGGCTCCAGAGCCAGCCCATCACCCGGTCAGTAACGCGAATCGCTTCATAGGAGAAGTTTGCCGCAATCTCTTCCATCATCTCGACGGCATTCTGCTGCGCTTTCTCATGGGAGATTTTTTTGCTGCGCGCCTCATCTTCTACGGCTTTTTCAATCGCTTTGGATTGCAGCAGGCGATTAAACAGATCCTGACGGGCCGGTAAACGCGGGCCAATCGCAGCCAGCCGCTGACGGGCAAAATGGATACGCGCGACGCGGGCCAGCTTCTGCGCGATCGACTTATCTGTCCCATGTTCCGTGGCCATACGCCGCAGCGACACGGTCGGCGAGAAGCGGACAAAGCTGTCGCGCCCATGCCAGATGACCGCAAAGAACTTCTGCACGCCGTTCAGCACCCGCAGGTGTGGTGTGGCTTCGCCCTGAACTTCACGTCCCGGTGCGCGGCCAAACATCACGGTGACGGGCAGCATCTGAATATCCAGCGTGGGATTATTGCGATGCAGGTCCAGGTAATCGTGGAAAATTTTCACCGATTCCACGCTGGGTACAAAATAGGGGAAGACGCGCGGGCCATCGTGGATAAAGACGTGGCGAGGCAGCAGGGAACCATCAATCTCCAGTGGAGAGAGCGGATCGGGCAGATGATGCCGCAGACACTGCGCGCGCAAAGTCAGTAAGTCAGCCTTCGAATCGTAAGGCAAAACATACATAATAGGTCGGGTCGGATCCAGACCATGTTCAGACACGGGATCGGCCGGAATGGCCTTACTCTTTACCAGAAACGAGAGTGGTAAATTAAGCAATTTATAATAAAGTTTACGCCAACCTGACATAGACAACATGAAGCCTCTTGTTAGCAAAGCGCCGCAAGCATACCAGAAAGTGCAGCGAAGATCTGTGGTGGTGCCAAATGCACGCAGCCCAGACATTGACGTCAATCCGATAAAAGGGTTCCCACACATGGCAAATAATGCCACCGGACTTATCAGAATAGTAAAAGCCGCCGGTTACTCCTGGCAGGGGCTGCGTGCCGCGTGGCAACATGAAGCGGCGTTTCGTCAGGAAGCCCTGGCTGCGCTGGCGGCGATCATTATCGCGTGCTGGCTGGACGTTGATGTGATCTCGCGCATCCTTATGATTGGGTCGGTGGTGCTGGTGGTCATCGCCGAAATCCTCAATAGCGCCATTGAAGCGGTGGTCGATCGCATCGGTCAGGAGCATCATCCGCTCGCGGGCCGGGCAAAAGATATGGGTTCGGCAGCGGTGCTGCTGGCTATCTTACTGGCCCTGTTTGTCTGGATCGCGCTGCTCTGGACACATTTGCGATAAACCTTCCATAACGCGGCTCAGGCCGCGTTTTCCCTGACAATCGGTTTTCATTTCGCCAATACCTGTATATACTCACAGCGACTGTATAAACAACCAGGGGGCGGGATGAAAGCATTAACCAGCAGGCAGCAGCAGGTCTATGACCTGATTCGCGACCATATTACTTCAACAGGCATGCCGCCTACGCGTGCCGAGATTGCCGCGCAGCTGGGTTTCCGTTCGCCAAACGCGGCAGAAGAGCATCTGAAAGCGCTGGCGCGCAAAGGCGTCATTGAGATTGTCTCCGGCGCATCGCGCGGCATCCGTCTGTTAATGGAAGAAGAAGCCTCAGAAGGCATACCGCTGATTGGCCGGGTTGCTGCCGGTGAGCCCATCATGGCGCAGGAACATATCGAGACGCATTACAAAGTCGATCCGGGCCTGTTCAAACCTTCGGCGGATTTCCTGCTGCGCGTCAGCGGAATGTCGATGAAAGATATCGGGATTATGGACGGTGACCTGCTCGCGGTGCATAAAACGCAGGATGTGCGCAATGGCCAGGTCGTGGTGGCCCGCATTGACGATGAAGTGACGGTGAAACGCTGGAAAAAGCAGGGTGCTATCGTGCATCTGCTGCCTGAAAACAGCGACTTCGACCCGATTGTTGTCGATACGCGTGCCCAGTCGCTGACCGTGGAAGGTCTGGCCGTGGGTGTCGTACGCAACGGCGAATGGCTCTGATTCTGACGCCTGCGTGCATTCGCCTTTTCTGGTGCTATTCTGTCTGCCCTGATTTTGTCGCTGCCGCCTCTGCGCAGCGACACTGAGCACGGAATGGCGAATGCGCTTTATCACGGCAACCGATAAAAAT
Source organism: Pantoea sp. ARC270 (assembly GCF_003236725.1). NCBI lineage: Bacteria > Pseudomonadati > Pseudomonadota > Gammaproteobacteria > Enterobacterales > Erwiniaceae > Pantoea > Pantoea sp. ARC270. The sequence goes on along the minus strand of NZ_PUGA01000046.1, from coordinate 20,005 downwards.
CTCTGGCGGCTCGCGCTGCCCATGATCCTGTCAAATATCACCGTTCCCTTACTGGGCGTGGTCGATACGGCAGTGATTGGTCATCTCGACAGCCCCGTCTATCTTGGCGGGGTCGCGGTCGGGACGACCGTCACCAGCTTCCTCTTTATGCTGCTGCTTTTCCTTCGCATGAGCACCACGGGCCTGACGGCACAGGCCTTCGGGGCAGGCGACAAAGCGGCGCTGGCACGCGCCCTGATCCAGCCGCTGATCATGGCGTTGCTGGCGGGTCTGCTGTTTGTCGCGCTGCGTTACCCCATTATTCAGCTGGCCACCCATCTGGTTGGCGGCGATCCTCTGGTACTGGCACAGGCCGGACTGTTTATTCAGATCCGCTGGCTCAGTGCGCCTGCCACGCTGGCGAATCTGGTGATTCTGGGCTGGCTGCTGGGCGTGCAGTATGCGCGTGCGCCGGTGATCCTGCTGGTGGTGGGGAACCTGGTGAATATCGTGCTCGACCTCTGGCTGGTCATGGGGCTGCACTGGGGCGTTGCGGGGGCAGCCACCGCCACGGCACTGGCGGAATATATCACGCTGGGCGTCGGCGGCATGATGGTCTGGCGGGTTCTGAAGCTGCGTGGCATTTCGTTCAGCCTGCTGAAACAGAGCTGGCGCGGTGACAGCGCCCGGCTGCTGCGCCTCAACCGGGACATTATGCTGCGCTCTCTTATGCTGCAGCTCTGTTTCGCCTCGCTGACCGTGCTGGGCGCCAGGCTGGGGCCGGAGGTGGTCGCGGTGAATGCCGTATTACTGATGTTCATTACCTTTACCGCCTACGCGCTCGATGGTTTTGCCTATGCTGTCGAAGCGTTTGCAGGCGAAGCGCATGGCGCAAAAGATGGCAGCAAACTGCTGCGCGTCTGGCACTCTGCCTGCCGACAGGCGGCGGCGGTGGCGCTCTTCTTCTCGCTGGTTTATGCCTTTACCGGCCCGCAAATCGTGATGCTGCTGACCTCTCTTCAGACAGTGCAGCAGGCGGCCGACCGCTATCTGGTCTGGCAGGTGATCATGCCGCTGATCGGCGTCTGGTGTTATCTGCTGGATGGGATGTTTATCGGCGCAACGCGCGGACGTGAGATGCGTAACAGCATGGTGGTGGCAGCCGCAGGCTATTTTCTGACGCTGCTGAGCGTGCCGGTGCTGGGCAATCACGGTTTATGGCTGGCGGTAACGGTTTTCCTGGCGCTGCGCGGCCTCTCACTGTGGCTCATCTGGCGCAGGCACTGGCGTCAGAACAGCTGGTTTGCGGCCTGAGCAGGCAGATCGTTTTTAGTCCGATAGTGATTGTTCCGCCGCTTATCCCCGTCGTCCGCGCTTTTTACCCTCATCCTGATGGTCATGTCCGCAGTTTTCGTGCTGCGTACAGGCGTCTGCTTCCGCGCAGTTTTCGCATAAGCCATGGGCTTCGATCACGCTGTGACGCAGGGCAAACTGCGCTTCACCCGCCAGCGTGGCGATAATCTTTTCCACGCCCTGCGCCTGCTTCTCGGTGACGGCGGCGCAGCGGTCACAGACCAGCATGACCGACGTATGAGCCGGCGCCTCAAAATGGTGACACATCACATAGCTGTTGTTGGACTCCACCCGATGCACAAAACCCTGCTCCAGCAGGAAGTCGAGCGCACGATAAACCGTGGGAGGCTTGGCCTGAGGTTCGCTGATCCGGAGCTGATCCAGCAGATCGTAGGCACTGATTGAGCCCGGCTGTTCCGCCATCAGACGCAACACTTCAGCGCGCTGCGAAGTCAGACGCACACCACGTTGCAGGCACATTTTTTCGGCCTGAATCAAAATTTGCTGCGACGTCATGGTAGTCATGAAAATTCTCCGCTGAATAAGTGATGTTATTTTATCACATAACCTGTCGGGGTGCTGAAGCGCGTTTCTGTCTGTTAAAACAGCACAATTAGCCTGAAAAAACAGCGCCTGTGGCATTTTCGCTCCTCTCTATCTCAAATCTGACGAAAAAACCGATCCACCTGTAAATCAACCGGAGCAGAATTTTTTGTCCTTTTGCTTTGCATCTCACTGAGTTAAGAAGTAATGTTCAGAAAGACTTAATAAAAGTCTGACATTATTTGAAATTAGCCGGTCCGTTTTTAATAATTACACGCTAATTCTGGTCGTAAAACGTCCAATCCTTTGAATTAAGACACTGTTTCCTTTGAATTCACAGCAATAACGCGTTAGCCAGGGTTCACAATAGGGCTGACAAACTATTCAGTTGTTGAATGTATCAACTACACTTTCTCAGGTGATGGCAGGCAAATGGTGAAAAAATCCGCTCAACGCTCAGCGCTGATCTGTTCCGCTGCAGCGACCGCGCTTTTCCTTTCTTCTTCCGCCATGGCGGCAGGGACCTGGTATGATGCACGTAATGACGCCATGGGCGGCACCGGCGTGGCATCTTCTGTTTATGGCTCTGCAGTGCTGGCGAACCCGGCATTAATGACGCGTGCTAAATCTGACGATAATGTCAGCATTATTATTCCTTCAGCAGGCATTCAGGTAACGGACAAAGATAAGCTGATCGATAAAGTCGATGATATTACCGACACCGTGGATCGTTACCGCACGGTGCTGGGTAACCTCACACCAGCGGATTTCTTCCGTGCTAACTCTGAACTGCGTGCGGCCTCAGGTGATGTGGCAGATAAGCTCAGCGATTTGCGCGGTAACAAAGCCGACGGCAATGCGGGTGCGGCTGTCGCCGTGACAATCCCCAATGAAACGCTGCCTTTCGCCTTTATTGCCAAAGCCTACGGAACGGCACACGTCCGCGCCAACGTGGTCCAGAGTGATATTAACTATCTGCGTAGTATAGAAAACGGGGCGATTCCTCTTCCGGGCGATCAGAATAACCTTCGCTCCAGTGCGAACGGCTTAGCGGCGCTGGTTACCGATTATGGTGTGGCGGTGGCGCATGAGTTCACTGTCGCCGGTCAGCCGGTGTCGGTGGGCGTGACGCCAAAAGTGCAGAAAACCTGGCTCTATAACTACACTGCCAGCATCTATAACTACGACAAAAATGACATCAACAACAGTCAGTATCGCAGCACCGACACCGGCTTTAACGTTGATGCCGGTCTGGCGACCACCTTTGCTGAAAACTGGACGCTGGGTGTGACCGGACAGAACCTGGTTTCACGCGATCTGCAGACCCGGGAAGTTAACGGGTTCCGCGACACCTACCAGATTCGCCCGCTGGTCACCACTGGCCTGTCCTGGGATAAAGGTCCGTTTACCGTGACCGGCGATGTGGATCTCACGGAAACGAAACGCTTCAAGACCCAGGATAACAGCCAGTATGCGGCAGTGGGTGCAGAGTACCGCGTACTTGACTGGCTGCAGCTGCGCGCGGGTTATCGGGCGGACATGCGGTCTAACGACGAAAATGTGGCCACGGCAGGTTTTGGTCTGTCACCGTTTAACAAAGCTGTCCATCTGGATCTGGCTGGCTCCGTCGGTGCTAACAATACCTGGGGCGCGATGATGCAGCTGGGCTTTAACTTCTAAGCGGATTATCCCGGCTCTCCGGGGGCGGGCGATGCAATATCGCCCGCCCTTGTGTTATCCTTGCACAGAATTCCATCACCCTTAATTACCGGATTGTCTGCGCTACATGGCTACTTTTTCTTCGCAACGCTTCTCCATCGCCCCTATGCTCGACTGGACCGATCGGCACTGTCGCTATTTTCATCGTCAGCTGACCGGCGACACCCTGCTCTACACCGAAATGGTGACGACCGGCGCGATCATCCATGGCAAAGGGGATTATCTGGCTTACAGTGACGCTGAACACCCGGTTGCGTTGCAGCTGGGCGGAAGCGATCCGGCGGCGCTGGCGCAGTGCGCGAAGCTGGCGGAGCAGCGCGGCTACGATGAGATTAACCTGAACGTCGGCTGTCCCTCTGATCGGGTGCAGAATGGCCGTTTCGGTGCCTGCCTGATGGCCGAAGCCACTCTGGTCGCAGATGCCGTGAAAGCAATGCGCGACGTGGTGTCGATTCCGGTCACGGTGAAAACCCGTATCGGGATTGATGAGCTGGACAGCTATGCCTTCCTGACCGACTTTATCGGCACGGTGGCGGGCCGCGGCGAGTGCGAAACATTTATCATCCATGCGCGCAAAGCCTGGCTCTCCGGCCTCAGCCCCAAAGAGAACCGCGAAATCCCCCCGCTGGATTATCCCCGCGTCTACCAGCTGAAGCGCGATTTCCCGCATCTGACGATTGCGCTTAATGGCGGCGTAAAAACGCTGGAAGAGGCACAGGCGCACCTGAAGCACCTTGACGGCGTGATGATGGGTCGTGAAGCCTATCAGAACCCCGGCATTCTGGCTCAGGTCGACCAGCAGCTGTTCGGGCGTCAGCATCCTGCGCCTAACCCGGTTGAGGTGGTACGCGCCATGTATCCCTATATTGAAGCGGAACTGGCGAAGGGCACCTATCTGGGCCACGTCACGCGCCATATGCTGGGACTCTTCCAGGGCATTCCGGGCGCACGCCAGTGGCGACGCCATCTGAGTGAAAATGCGCATAAGCCGGGGGCGGATGTCCGCGTGCTGGAAGCGGCGCTGGCGCTGGTGGCGGATAAGATTCCACAGGAAGCCTGATCCGCTCACGTCGCAGAAAACCAGCCTTCGGGCTGGTTTTTTTTACGCCATCATCTGGTCTTTTTCACCAGGTTATCTCACACTCCCTTCCCGTAAACCACGACTATTCAATGGGTTACCTGTTGGCACGCTTTTTGTAACTGTCCTGGTATGAAAGTGGATAAAGGAGTCCTGACGTGGAAATTTTATTTGTATTGGGGTTTTTCCTGATGCTGTTGCTGACCGGCGTGTCGCTGCTGGGCGTGCTGGCAGCACTGGTGGTCGCCACCCTGGTGATGTTTGTCGGCGGGCTGTTTGCACTTGTTATCAAAGTGTTACCGTGGCTGGTGCTGGCCGTGATCGCGGTCTGGCTGCATCGCGCCTTCTTTGGCGACAGCGAGGCGCGGGCACGACGTAAGCTAAGACGTAAGATCAACAGGTTAGACCGGAAAAGCTGGCGATAATTGCGGGAGTGATCACAGAGTCAGAGATTGCAAAGCCGCAATCTGCAATTAAACATATTTTTTACTTATGTTTTCTGGCAGGATGGCCTTTGTCAACGCGATGTGCCATCGACGCGACAGGAATTCATCGCCGCTGTCCCTACACCAGCGCGAACAAAAAAATAAAAAAGAGAAGGGCTTCCTGCGGGGAGCCCTTTTTGTTTGTCCGGTCAGGGGATCAGCAGGCAGGAACCCTGCGTGGCGCGGCTCTCCAGAATCTGATGTGCTTTGCTGGCCTCTTTCAGCGCAAACTTCTGCTGCTCCGGTACCTCCACCCTGATTGCGCCGCTTGCCAGCAGCGAGAAGAGTTCGGCGCTGGCCGTTTCCAGCTCCTGGCGGTTGGTGATGTAGCCAAACAGCGAAGGGCGGGTAACAAACAGCGAGCCTTTCTTATTCAGAATGCCGAGGTCGATGCCGGTTACCGGCCCGGACGCGTTACCGAAACTGACCATCAGCCCGTGACGGCGCAGGGAATCCAGCGACGCTTCCCAGGTATCTTTGCCGACAGAGTCATAAACCACACCCACTTTTTTCCCGTCGGTCAGCTCGCTGACGCGCGCGGCAATATTCTCTTCACGATAGTTGATGGTCGCCCAGGCCCCGGCGTTTCTGGCGATGGTTGCTTTTTCCGCAGAGCCGACCGTGCCAATCAGGTGTGCGCCCAGTGCTTTTGCCCACTGACAGGCGATTAAACCGACGCCGCCTGCGGCGGCATGAAACAGGAAGGTCTCGCCGGCGCTGATTTTATAGGTCTGCCGCAGCAGATACTGCGTGGTCAGCCCTTTCAGATAGCTGGCGGCACCCTGCTCAAAGCTGATCGCCTCCGGGAGATGCATCAGGCGATCTTCGGCCACGTTATGAAGTTCGCTGTAGGCCCCCATTGACGCCAGGCAGTAGACCACGCGATCGCCGGGTTTAAACAGGGTGACGCCGCGGCCCACCCGCGACACCACGCCTGCGGCTTCCGTACCCAGCCCCGAAGGAAACGCCGCCACAGGATAGAGGCCGCTGCGCACATAGGTGTCGATGTAATTAATCCCGATCGCGCGGTGTTCCACCTGCACTTCATGTTCAGCCGGGTCAGCCGGGTCAAAATCCGTCCACGTTAACACTTCCGGTCCGCCGTGCGCGCTGAACTGAATACGCTTTGCCATTCTGACTCCTGTGATTGTTTCATCATGAGGGTGAGGCACGCACCCCAACTAAGGTATACTTGCGCGTCCCCACAGAAGATCGGTAATGCATTCACTATGGCAGGAAATAAACCCACCAACAAATCGAACGAAACGCAGGATCGCCAGCTGGCTGGCGTGAAAATGCCCCCGCATTCGCTGGAAGCGGAGCAGTCGGTGCTCGGTGGGTTAATGCTGGATAACGAGCGCTGGGATAACGTCTCTGAGCGCGTCGTTGCGAATGATTTTTTCAACCGCTCGCACCGGCTGATTTTTTCAGAGATGCAGCGGTTGCTGGAAAACAGCAAGCCCATTGACCTGATTACGCTCTCCGAGTCACTGGAAACCCGTGGCGAACTGGAGATGGCGGGGGGATTCGCCTACCTGGCTGAGCTGGCGAAAAACACCCCGAGTGCAGCGAACATCGGCGCCTATGCCGATATCGTGCGCGAACGTGCGGTCGTACGCGAGATGATCTCCGTTGCCAACGAGATCGCCGATGCCGGTTATGATCCGCAGGGGCGGAACAGCGAAGAGCTGCTCGACTTTGCGGAATCGAACGTCTTCAAGATTGCCGAAGCGCGCGCAGATAAAGATGCCGGGCCGAAGAACATCGAGCAGATTCTGGAATCGACCGTCTCCCGTATTGAGTCGCTCTATCAGACCCCGCACGATGGCGTCACCGGCGTCGACACCGGCTATCAGGATCTGAATAAAAAGACCGCTGGCCTGCAGGGTTCAGACCTGATTATCGTCGCCGCCCGTCCTTCGATGGGTAAAACCACCTTTGCGATGAACCTGTGTGAAAACGCCGCGATGCTGCAGGATAAGCCGGTGCTGATTTTCAGTCTGGAGATGCCCAGCGAGCAGATCATGATGCGTATGCTGGCCTCGCTTTCCCGCGTCGACCAGACCCGCATCCGAACCGGCCAGCTCGATGATGAGGACTGGGCCCGTATCTCCGGCACCATGGGTATCCTGCTGGAGAAGAAGAATATGTACATCGATGACTCTTCCGGCCTGACCCCCACTGAAGTGCGTTCGCGCGCCCGGCGTATCTACCGTGAAAACGGCGGATTGAGCCTGATCATGATCGACTACCTGCAGCTGATGCGCGTGCCGTCGCTGTCGGACAACCGAACGCTGGAGATTGCGGAGATCTCCCGCTCGCTCAAGGCGCTGGCCAAAGAGCTTAATGTGCCGGTGGTTGCGCTGTCGCAGCTTAACCGCTCACTGGAGCAGCGTGCCGATAAGCGTCCGGTTAACTCGGATCTGCGTGAATCGGGATCGATCGAGCAGGATGCGGATTTGATCATGTTCATCTATCGTGACGAGGTCTATCACGAGAACAGCGATCTCAAAGGGATCGCCGAGATCATCCTGGGTAAACAGCGTAACGGTCCAATCGGTACGGTGCGGCTGACGTTTAACGGTCAGTGGTCACGCTTCGACAACTACGCCGGCCCGCAATACGACGACGAATAATCTGCGCTTTGTGCTGTCATGCACGATCTGTGCATGACAGCTCCCATCATCAGAAAATAGTGTTGGACAACCTCTCCGGTTATCGGGTTATCTGTAACAAAGCGACGCCTCTCACGCTGTGGAAACGGAATGACTCACGTAGACGATTACGACCTGAAAATCCTGACTTTATTACAAGCTAACGGCCGTCTTACTAACCAGGAACTCAGCGACCTGGTTGGCCTCTCCGCCTCGCAATGTTCCCGCCGCCGCATCAATCTGGAACAGGCCAATCTGATTCTGGGCTATCACGCCCGGCTCTCGCCCGATGCCATCGGGCTGGGGATGGTGGGGCTGATAGAGGTACGCTTAATCAACCACACCACCGAATATGTGGAGAGCTTTCACCGCATGGTGGAGCAGGAAGAGGCGATTGTCGACGCCTACAAAACCACCGGTGACGCTGACTATCTGCTTAAAGTGGCGGTGGCCGATCTTAACTCCCTCAGTGCGCTTATCAGCCAGTTAGTGGCGGGCCATCAGAGCGTGTCTCACGTCAAAACCTCCGTGGTGCTGGGGCGCATGAAAGAGAATGGCCTGATGATGCTGCCTGCGAGCAAAACGCGCTAAAAAGGTGCGTGCTGTGCGTTTTTGGTGCAGACTGGCGACCATAAACGCAAAGAATACGCATCGTAACGGGATTTTGCGCATGGAGTGACGGTTTTAACCGGAAGGTATGCACGAAATCCTGTTATAAAGCGCCTTAGATATCAACGGGATATCACCAGCCTCCGGCTAGCAGCCGATTGACGCTGCGGCGATGGTGCGTTTTTTGCATTGCAACCGCATCATTTGCACTGAGACAACCCCCATGGATAACATCGCAGAACCCTCCCGCGTCCCGCATTCGCGTATTGAAGATGCGCTGGCGATGGTGCTGGGCACCCTGATGGTTTCGTTCGGCGTCATTATGCTGAAACAGGCGGGTGCCCTGACGGGCGGCACTGCCGGTATCGCCTTTCTGCTGAGCTACCTCTCCCCGCTCTCCTTTGGCAGCGCATTTTTCCTGATCAACCTGCCTTTTTACTGGCTGGCGGTAAAACGCATGGGCTGGGAATTTACCCTGAAAACCTTCTGTGCCGTCGGGCTGGTGTCGCTGTTTACGCAGCTGCACCCGCTGTTCGTTCACTTTTCCGATCTCAATCCGTTCTATGCGACACTGTTCGGTAACGTCATCATGGGGATCGGGTTTATAGTGTTGTTTCGTCATAAGGCGAGCCTGGGCGGCATCAATATTCTGGCGCTGTGGCTGCAGGATCGCGTTGGGATCCGCGCGGGTAAACTGCAGATGGCGGTCGACACCTGCGTCGTGCTGGCGTCCCTGTTTGTGGTCAGTGGCCCCATCCTGCTGGCCTCCATTGCAGGAGCCGTGATCCTCAATCTGATTATTGCAATGAACCACCGTCCGGGACGCTATCGGGTTTAGCCCTCTTTACCTCTGGACCAATCATGGAGACCTACACCGTGTTTCAAAACGTTGATGCCTATGCGGGCGATCCGATTCTGTCGTTGATGGAAGCCTTTAAACAAGATCCGCGCGAACACAAAGTTAACCTGAGCATCGGGCTTTACTACGACGAGCAGAACATTATCCCGCAGCTGAAGGCCGTAGCGGCTGCTGAAGAGCAGCTCAATGCCGAGCCAAAGCAGGCATCGCTCTATCTGCCCATGGAAGGCCTGAACAGCTACCGCCACGCAATCGCGCCGCTGCTGTTTGGTGCCGACCATCCGGTGCTGCAGGCGGGTCGTATCGCCTCGATTCAGACACTGGGGGGATCGGGTGCGCTGAAAGTCGGGGCAGACTTCCTTAAGCGTTACTTCCCGCAGTCGGCCGTCTGGGTCAGCGATCCCACCTGGGAAAACCATATCGCGATTTTTAATGGCGCAGGTTTTGAGGTAAAGAGCTACCCCTGGTATGACGCCGAAACTCACGGAGTGCGTTTTGATGCCTTTATCCATACCCTGAAAACGCTGCCAGCGCAGAGCATCGTGTTACTGCATCCCTGCTGCCATAACCCGACCGGCGCTGACCTGACCAATGCACAGTGGGATGAGACCATTGAGGTGCTGAAAGCACAGCAGCTGATTCCTTTCCTGGATATCGCCTATCAGGGCTTTGGTGAAGGCATGCAGCAGGATGCCTATGTGCTGCGCGCCGTCGCGGCAGCCGGCCTGCCGGCACTGGTCAGCAACTCTTTCTCTAAAATCTTCTCGCTCTATGGCGAGCGCGTAGGCGGGCTCTCTGTCGTCTGTGACAGCGCCGAAGAGTCAGCGCGCGTGCTGGGCCAGCTGAAAGCGACCGTTCGCCGCAACTACTCCAGTCCGCCGAATTTCGGTGCGCAGGTCGTGGCCCGCGTCCTCAACGACGACGCGCTGAAAGCGAGCTGGCTGGATGAAGTGGAGACGATGCGTCTGCGCATTCTCGCGATGCGTGAGTCACTGGTCGGGGTGCTGAGCACGGCACTGCCGGGCAAAAATTTTGACTACCTGCTGAAGCAGCGCGGCATGTTCAGCTACACCGGCCTGAGCGTGCAGCAGGTTGACCGCCTGCGCAATGAGTTCGGCATCTACCTGGTGGGCAGTGGCCGCATGTGTGTGGCCGGTCTGAACAGCAAAAATGTGCATCAGGTAGCGGAAGCCTTTGCCGCGGTGATGTAACGGCACGCCTGCTGTGAACAAACCGCCCGCCTCGCGCTGGCGGTTTTTTTATGGCTCAGGGTTTACCTTTCGGCGACATGCTGCACACTTAAACGGGGTAACCGTTTCAGGAATAAGCTATGTGGCATCAACAGACTATTACGCTGAGCGCGAAGCCGCGCGGCTTTCATCTCATCACCGATGAGATCACCGACTCGCTCTCCGGATTGCGTGATATCAAAACCGGTCTGCTGCATCTGCTGTTGCAGCATACGTCGGCGTCATTAACCTTAAATGAAAATTGCGATCCGACGGTGCGCAGCGATATGGAGCAGCATTTCCTGCGGCACGTGCCGGAGAATGCGCCTTATCAGCACGACTACGAAGGACGTGATGACATGCCGGCGCACATTAAATCCTCGACCCTGGGCGTGTCGCTCTTGCTGCCGGTTCAGCGGGGACGCCTGGTTATGGGGACCTGGCAGGGTATCTGGCTGGGCGAGCATCGCATTGAGGGCGGTGCCAGGCGGATTGTCGCCACTTTACAAGGGGAATCGTGATGAATCACTCAGACTTACTGACCTATTGCATGAGCAAGCCGGGCGCAGAGCAGAGCGTCCACAGTGACTGGAAGGCCACGCAGATTAAAAGCAACGGCGTGCTGTTTGCGATGGTACATGAGGTAAAAGGGCGGCCTGCGGTTTCGCTGAAATCGACGCCTGCACTGGCAGAGCTGCTTCGCGAAGAGCATAGCGACATTATTCCCAGCGAGCATCTGAATAAATCACACTGGAGCACGCTGTTCCTGGATGGGTCGCTGAAGGATTCGCAGATCTACTATCTGGTCGATGCCTCCTTCCAGCAGGTTGACGCCGCGCGCCAGGCCGCGCTTTAACACCCTCCTGCCTGAGCAGGAGGGTGCAGGCGACCCGATCAGGCAGCCGACTGCTCGCGCAGGGTGTTGATATCGATAACAAAGCGATATTTCACATCGCTTTTCAGCATGCGCTCATAGGCTTCGTTGATCTGATCCATCGCGATCAGTTCGATGTCCGAGGTGATGCCGTGCTCGCCACAGAAATCGAGCATCTCCTGCGTTTCTGCGATACCGCCAATCAGTGAACCGGCGATGCTGCGACGTTTGAAGATCAGGTTAAACACCTGCGGAGCCGGGTGATCGTGCTCAGGTGCGCCGACCAGCGTCATATTGCCATCCAGCTTCAGCAGGGTGATGAAGGGGTTAAGGTCGTGCTGAGCGGCAACGGTGTTCAGGATAAAGTCGAAGCTGTTGGCGTGCTGCGCCATCTGCTCTGGATCTTTGGAGATCACCACCTCATCGGCGCCCAGGCGTTTGCCATCCTCGATTTTGGATGGCGAGGTGGTGAACAGCACCACATGCGCCCCCATCGCGTGAGCAATTTTCACGCCCATGTGCCCCAGGCCACCCAGGCCTACGATACCGACTTTTTTGCCGGGGCCGACATTCCAGTGGCGCAGCGGCGAGTAGGTCGTGATACCGGCACATAGCAGCGGCGCGACGCCCGCCAGATCCAGGTTTTCCGGAATGCGCAGCACAAAGCTCTCATCCACAACCATCGCCGTTGAGTAGCCGCCGTAGGTGATCGCACCGGTCTCGCGGTCTTCACCGTTATAGGTGCCGACAAAACCGTTTTCACAATATTGCTCCAGCCCCTGCTGACAGCTCGGGCAGCTGCGGCACGAATCCACCATGCAGCCTACGCCGACCAGATCGCCGACTTTGTATTTCTGGGTTTGTGGGCCCACCGCGGTGACGCGACCCACAATTTCATGTCCCGGAACCACAGGGAAAATCGTGTTTTTCCACTCATTGCGGGCCTGATGCAGGTCTGAGTGGCAGACGCCACAAAACAGCACCTCAAGCTGAACGTCATGGGCGCGCAGCTCACGCGGCTTATAATCGAACGGTGCCAGTTTGGATTTTGCATCCTGAGCAGCATACGCATGCGTAATATTCATGGTGTCTCCAGTTTCGATGTGTCGTGAGTGTTTTTGATGAAGTGCAGCAGCGCAGAGGTGCTGCAAAAAACAGGGCGACGCCAGGGGCGTGCCAAAGAGGAACCGCTTAAGGATAGTCAGCGTGGGGAAGGGCGTATATGCCTATACATGTCTGAATCTTGCCTGATTCTGCATTTTTCTGGCTGAACCGGCAGCAGAAATAAGCAGGCCCGCACGGGGCGGGCCTGGCATCATTACTTCTGTAACAGGGGCTTCAGGAAGCGCGCGGTATGCGATTTCTCACACTCCGCCACGGTCTCCGGCGTGCCGGCAATCAGGATTTCGCCGCCGCCGCTGCCGCCTTCCGGGCCAAGGTCGACAATCCAGTCAGCGGTTTTCACCACGTCGAGGTTGTGCTCAATCACCACGATCGTGTTGCCCTGGTCGCGCAGCTGATGCAGGACCTCCAGCAGCTGCTGAATATCGGCAAAGTGCAGGCCGGTGGTCGGCTCATCAAGAATGTAGAGCGTCTGACCGGTACCACGCTTCGACAGTTCACGCGCCAGCTTCACGCGCTGAGCTTCACCACCGGAGAGGGTGGTGGCGGACTGGCCGAGACGAATGTAGGAGAGACCCACATCCATCAGCGTCTGTAACTTACGCGCCAGCGCCGGAACCGCATCAAAGAACTCACGCGCCTCTTCGATGGTCATCTCCAGCACTTCGTGAATGCTCTTGCCTTTGTACTTCACTTCCAGCGTTTCACGGTTATAGCGTTTGCCTTTGCACTGATCGCACGGCACATAGATGTCCGGCAGGAAGTGCATTTCGACTTTCAGCACGCCATCGCCCTGACAGGCTTCACAGCGTCCGCCGCGCACGTTAAAGCTGAAACGACCCGGCGTGTAACCGCGTGATCGCGCTTCCGGCACGCCAGCAAAGAGTTCACGCACCGGGGTGAAGATGCCAGTGTAGGTCGCCGGGTTGGAGCGCGGCGTGCGGCCAATCGGACTCTGGTCGATGTCGATAACTTTGTCGAAGTGCTCCAGTCCCGCCACGTCGCGGTAAGGGGCCGGCTCTGCGATGGTGGCACCGTTCAGCGCCCGCTGCGCAATCGGGAACAGCGTATCGTTAATCAGGGTCGATTTACCGGAGCCGGAGACACCGGTGATGCAGGTGAACAGACCCACCGGCAGCGTCAGCGTGACATCCTTGAGGTTATTGCCGCGCGCGCCGGTAATCTTCAGCACCTTCGACGGATCGCCCTTCACCCGCGCCTCCGGCACGGCGATTTCACGCTTGCCGCTCAGGAACTGGCCCGTCAGGGACGCTTCCTGCGCCATGATCTCATCCACGGTGCCTTCTGCCACCACCTGGCCGCCATGCACGCCTGCACCCGGACCAATGTCGATTACGTGGTCGGCGGCACGAATCGCATCTTCATCGTGCTCAACCACAATCACGGTGTTACCGAGATCGCGCAGGTGAATCAGGGTGCCGAGCAGACGCTCGTTGTCGCGCTGATGCAGGCCGATTGACGGTTCGTCCAGCACATACATGACGCCCACCAGACCGGCACCGATCTGGCTCGCCAGACGGATACGCTGCGCCTCACCACCGGAAAGGGTTTCAGCGGAGCGCGACATCGACAGGTAGTTCAGGCCGACGTTCACCAGGAAGCTCAGGCGATCGCTAATCTCTTTCAGCACCTTTTCGGCGATCTGCGCACGCTGGCCGCTGAGCTTCAGATTTTCAAAGAAGGACATCGCGTGACCGATGCTCATCTCAGAGATGGTCGGCAGCGTGGTATCTTCGACAAAGACATGGCGCGCTTCGCGACGCAGACGGGTGCCTTCACAGCTCGCACAGGCGCGGTTGCTGATGAACTTCGCCAGCTCTTCGCGCACCGCTGAGGATTCGGTCTCTTTGTAGCGGCGCTCCATGTTATTGAGCACGCCTTCAAACGGATGACGGCGAACCGAGGTGTCGCCACGGTCGTTGATGTACTTAAATTCGATGCTCTCTTTGCCAGAGCCGTACAGGATCACTTTCTGCACGTTGTCGGGCAGGCTGCCGAACGGCGCTTCAATATCAAAACTGAGGTGATCCGCCAGCGAACGCAGCATCTGGAAATAGTAAAAGTTGCGGCGATCCCAGCCACGGATTGCGCCACCGGCCAGAGAGAGCTCAGGGTTCTGCACCACGCGATCCGGATCGAAATATTGCTGTACCCCCAGGCCATCGCAGGTCGGACAGGCGCCTGCCGGGTTATTAAACGAGAACAGGCGCGGCTCCAGCTCACTCATGCTGTAACCACAAATCGGGCAGGCGAAGTTCGCGGAGAAGAGCAGCTCTTCGGCCTCGCTGTCATCCATGTCCGCCACGATCGCCGTGCCGCCTGAAAGCTCCAGGGTTGTCTCAAAGGACTCTGCCAGGCGCGTCGCCAGATCGTCACGCACTTTAAAGCGGTCAATCACCACTTCGATGGTGTGTTTCTTCTGCAGCTCCAGTTTCGGCGGATCTGACAGGTCGCACACTTCGCCGTCGATACGCGCGCGGATGTAGCCCTGCGTCGCCAGATTTTCCAGCGTTTTGGTGTGCTCACCCTTGCGGTCTTTCACCACCGGTGCCAGCAGCATCAGACGGCGGCCTTCCGGCTGAGCCAGAACCTGATCGACCATCTGGCTCACGGTCTGCGCCGCCAGCGGTACGTTGTGGTCCGGGCAGCGCGGTTCACCCACGCGGGCAAACAGCAGACGCAGGTAGTCGTGGATCTCGGTGATGGTTCCCACCGTCGAGCGCGGGTTATGCGAGGTGGATTTCTGTTCAATAGAGATGGCGGGCGACAGACCTTCGATATGATCGACGTCCGGCTTCTCCATTAACGAAAGAAACTGGCGCGCATACGCAGAGAGCGACTCCACATAGCGGCGCTGACCTTCCGCATACAGCGTATCAAACGCCAGTGAGGATTTACCGGAGCCTGACAGGCCGGTCACCACAATGAGTTTGTCGCGTGGGATGGTCAGGTTAATGTTTTTCAAATTATGGGTGCGGGCACCACGAACTTCGATCTTATCCATTCACCTTTCCCGGATTAGCAGCACTCACCGCGCCTTGCCGACACGGCCAGAATAAACGTGTCATTATGGCACAAAAAATAGACTGAATAAATATCCAGTACTCTGTGGTCCGGACGTGCGAAGGATTAAAACCGGAACGCGGCTCGAAAGTGGGAAACAGTGAGCAGGACGTGTTAGAATTGATGGATTAGACTGAATGCATTAACTCATCGGGAGACAGCAACATGGCCAGTCGTGGCGTTAACAAAGTGATTCTTGTCGGGAATCTGGGTCAGGATCCGGAAGTACGTTATATGCCAAATGGTGGCGCTGTTGCCAACATTACGCTGGCTACGTCGGAGAGCTGGCGTGATAAGCAGACCGGTGAAAACAAAGAGATCACCGAGTGGCACCGTGTGGTGCTGTTTGGCAAACTGGCTGAAGTCGCGGGTGAATATCTGCGTAAAGGCTCTCAGGTTTACATCGAAGGTCAGCTGCGCACCCGTAAATGGCAGGATCAGGGTGGCCAGGAACGTTACACCACCGAAGTTGTGGTTAACGTCGGCGGCACCATGCAGATGCTGGGCGGCCGTCAGCAGGGCGGTAATGCCGGTGCAGGCGCGCAGGGTGGTGGCAACAACAATGGCTGGGGCCAGCCGCAGCAGCCGCAGGGCAACAACAATCAGTTCAGCGGCGGCGCGCAGTCCCGTCCGCAGCAGCCGCAGAGTGCGCCTGCCAGCAACAACAACGAACCGCCAATGGATTTTGACGACGATATTCCGTTCTGATTCATCTGGCCTGACGCGTTTAAAAAGCCCGCTATGCGGGCTTTTTTATGCGCGGCCCCGGCTGACCGGGGCTATGACCATTCCGCCAGCACGGCATCCGTGCTCAGCACGCGCGGCACGTTGCCAGGGATCAGCAGCGAAGCCCACACCTCATTGTGCTGATTAATCAGCGCTTCGGCCCCGACCCAGCGGCGATCGGCGGTGGTGTGCGCATCCGCCGCCACGGTTATCGCATAGCCCGCACTGGCCCCTGTTTTAATCGTGGTATCCAGACAGTAGTCGGTCGCACAGCCGCACACCACAAACGCCTCCACCTCCAGACGCTTTAACAGCGCGGCCAGCTCTGTCTGCCAGAAGCTGTCGCAGGCCGTTTTCGTCACGTAATGCGCGCCCGCAGGCTGAACCAGTTCCGGCAGCAGATCAAAGCTGGGGTCGCCCTCGCACATCGTGCCTTCACGATGCTGAATAAAGATGATGATATCGGCGCGATCGGTCAGCCGGTTGATCCGGGCGATCCGGCCTGCCTTATCAAAACGTGGTGTGCTGAACACGCCGTTCTGCATATCAATGACGATGACGACTCGCTGTGCCATGCTGACTCCCTCAGAATGAGAAAAAAACAGTGTTACCTGCGGCGCGGCGGATAGCAATCTTTTGCATTTTCCCCCCGGTCGCAGGCATGCTAATCCGACATCGGATAAATAAGGAGAGAGAAGTGGAAGGTGTTCCGGCTGTTTTTCCCTGTGAAAAAGACCGCGCACAGTTTCAGCAACCGGCCGCGTTGCCCGGTGTGGAACTCTATCAGGCTCACATCTCCCGCTACGCTTTTGAACCCCATACCCATGAAGCCTTTGGCATTGGCACGATTGAGGCGGGTGCGCAGCGTTTTCGCTATCGCGGCACCGAATATACCGCGCCGGTGAACTCGCTGGTGACCATGAATCCGGATGAGCTGCATACCGGTGAGTCAGCCTGTGACGAGGGCTGGCGCTATCAGATGATCTACATTCAGCCGCAGCTGATGGATGAACTGACCGGCGATCGCGGCTGGTGGTTTAACGAGGCGCTGCTGACCGATCCGCGCATCGCGCAGCCGCTCTCCCGCACACTGGCCGCACTCTGGCAGGCGGAGTCCGGACTGGCGCGCCAGAGTCTGCTTTCCGAACTGCTGTTGCAGATTCGCCCGCTGGCGCGGATGTCGTCACCAGGCAGGCCCGAGGGACGGCATCGCTTTGATCAGGTGCGTGATTTTCTGCGGGCAAATCTGGCGGAACCGGTGCGGCTGGAGGAGCTGGCGGCGCTGGCCTCGCTGTCGCCGTGGCACTTTTTACGCGCTTTCCGCCAGCACTATCACGTCACGCCGCATCAGATGCTGATGGCTTTCCGCCTCTATGATGCCAAACAGCGACTGGCACAGGGCGAAGCCGCTGCCAGTGTCGCAGCGGCCGTCGGATTAACCGATCAGGCTCATCTGACCCGCGCCTTTGCTAACCGCTATGGCATTACGCCTGGCCGCTATCAGAAACAGGTGCGCCAGCCCTGACACAACCGCAATCTGCTACAAGCCTTCCTCCTTCACTCCCGCCACACTGTGAAAAAAAGCTATACGGGAAAAAGTCATGTTTGCTGGTGTTATGTTTGCCGTTACCGCGGGGCTGATGTGGGGGCTGATCTTTGTCGGGCCGCTGCTGGTGCCTGACTACCCTGGTGCACTGCAGTCGGCGGGACGTTATGTGGCGTTCGGGCTGATTGCGCTGCCGCTGGCCTGGCACGATCGCCGCCGGCTGCGCCAGCTGGGGCGGGCCGACTGGCGCGAGGCAGTGAAACTCTCGCTGGTGGGTAACCTCTTCTATTATGCGTTTCTGGCCAATGCCATTCAGCGCACCGGCGCGCCGGTCTCCACCATGATTATCGGCACACTGCCGGTGGTGATCGCCGTTACCGCCAATCTCTGTTACGGCCATCTTGAAGGACGTCTGCCCTGGCGGCGGCTCTTTCCGGCGCTGGTGATGATGGCGGCCGGGTTGCTCTGCGTCAATGCGGCGGAGTTGCGGAGCCAGGGCGCAACGCTGGATCTTAGTCGTTACCTGACCGGCATCGTGCTGGCACTGCTGGCGGTGTTCTGCTGGACCTGGTATCCGCTGCGCAATGCCCGCTGGCTGCGCACTCATCCCGCACTGCGACCCTCGACCTGGGCGACGGCGCAGGGGCTGGTGACGCTGCCGATGGCGCTGACCCTGTATGCGCTGGTCAGCGTTCAGATCGCCTGGCAACAGCCTGACTTCCCGCTGCCGTTCGGGCCACATCCGTCACTCTTTATCTCTCTGATGCTGGCGATTGGCCTGCTCTGCTCCTGGCTCGGCAGCCTGTGCTGGAACGCAGCCAGCCAGCGTCTGCCCACGGTACTGATGGGGCCGCTGATTGTTTTTGAGATCCTGTTCGGTCTGTTATGGACTTTTCTCTGGCATCAACGCTGGCCACCCCTGCTCACCGTTATCGGCATTGCCTGTCTGATGGCTGGCGTGCTGTGGGCAATGCGTATCAAACCACAGCCGCGGGTGGTCGCTCTCAGCGGATAACCCACACCGTTCTCTGGAATAAACTGGCCGTGCGAAGCCCGCTTTGCCCGGCTTTTTAAGACAAAACCCTATCCCGATTTGCACCCTGTCCGACAGATTTTTGCCGCGAAATCGATTTCATGCGATGCAAAGGGGGAAAATCTCGTCGGGTTTACCCCTGCCATCCACCCCCGGTCAGCAAAAAAACGGCACTTTTCACCCGCTGAAGGCAGATCGTTTACCGCCGGGATGCAATTTCCTGCACAGATAGCGCCCATAAATCAGGAAAAAAAGCGCAGCATTATGGACGTTACGCTTTTCTCTGCCGCATTTTATTGGATTGTGACCCTGAGTTATGCCCGCTAAAAACCACTATTAACTTCATTCCACATTCAATGAGTAAGAAAATTCCGCCGCTGCGTTTTTAATTAAAGATTAATCTGTGGCATCAATGATGCGCAATGAAGAGAGTGAAAAGATAGCCACATAACGTTAGTGATAAGGAGCAATAAACTATTTATGCCGGATTAATCCTGGAGAAACTATTGCGGAAAAGGCACGCAAAGGAATTAAAGCGTAACCGCAAAAAGTTTGGGTTAGGGCCAGGATTAACTTAAAAGAAGTGTGATTATTTTTCGTTCTAAGTTTAAAGCGTCTTAATGTTATCCAGACGCTTTGGTAGTGGGGTTTAGCAGCACTTAACAAAAAAAGAGGAGGCCCAATCCCGCTAAAACGAGATTGGGAGGGGAAGAATCGGCGTAGAATGCGAGACTTTTGCTGTTGTGAATCAATTTTACCGCAAAAAAAGAAGCTTAGCCGTGAAGCCATTCATTAGTTATAAATGGAGCGGAAAGGGGTGCCGCAATTGTCCTGTTAAATGATCTTCATCTCTTCTGGTAAGAACAAATCTCAGCGTTAAGTCTGGTAAGCGCGGTAGCATGGGGGTTATCGGTTCTCCGTGCCTGACGGATAATGGTAAACGCTGCGGCTGATATCCAGTAAGCGGCAGCTGCGGCGGGTGCCGATGTCAAACGTGGTCTGCAGGAAGTCTACAGCCTGACGCTTTTCATTCGTGGTAAAGAAGTGCTTAAGCACGCTCTGCAGCATCTCTTTATCCGAGTTGAGGGTGTGCAGCTCACGCGTCGCATTCT
>NZ_PUGA01000045.1:0-39521 GCF_003236725.1 Pantoea sp. ARC270 | reverse complement strand
CGCTGACGCCTGGACATGGGCCCTCTCCGATACCTTTGCCCAGCTCAAATTCCTTACGCTGTTTGCGCTGCTGTTTGGTGCCGGTCTGCAGATGCAACTGCCGCGCGGCAGTCGCTGGCTGACTGCCCGGCTGTCACTGCTGGTGCTGATCGGTTTTCTGCACGGGGTGTTTCTCTGGGAGGGGGACATCCTGCTCGATTACGGCATCATCGGGCTGGTGGTGTGGCGGGTCGTGCGCGATGTCCCTTCCACCCGCAGCCTGATGAATACCGGTATTCTGCTTTACCTGGTGGGTTGCGGTGTGCTGCTGGTATTCGGGTCGATCTCCGATCCTGAGCCGACCCGCTCCTGGCTGCCCGGCGCGGCCGATCTGCAATATGAGCGCTACTGGAAACTGGCCGGCGGCTGGGAAGCGATTCAGAACCGGCTTGATCACCTCTCATCGGGGCTGATGGCGCTGGCGGCGCAGTATGGCTGGCAGCTGGCAGGCCTGATGATGATCGGTGGCGCGCTGCTGCGCTGTGGCTGGCTGACGGGCCAGTTTCCCCTGCGGCACTACCGTCAGGCCGCCGTCGTGCTGCTGACGGCAGGATTCTCGATAGCGGTGGCCGGTGTCGCTGCGCAGTGGCTGTTACACTGGGAGTTCCGCTGGAGCGGCTTTTATCTGCAGACCCCGCGCGACCTTGCCAGCCCGCTGATCAGCCTGGGCTATGCGGCGCTCTGTCTGGCCTGGTGGCCGCAGATTTCACGCTGGCGGTTCAGTTATGCCATTCAGTGTGTCGGGCGCATGGCGCTGACCAACTACCTGATGCAGTCGCTGATCTGTACCACGCTGTTCTACCGCTTTGGCTTCTATATGCACTTTACCCGGCTGGAGCTGGTGCTGATGGTGCCTGCGGTCTGGCTTATCAATATCCTCTTTTCACTCATCTGGTTACATTTCTTCGCACAGGGCCCGCTGGAGTGGCTGTGGCGGCGGCTTACCCAGCTCTCAGCCGGAAAACCACGCCTGTCCGACCACGCCAGATAATGACCGCCATCACAAAGGTTACAGAATTGTATGTAACCGCTTTCATTGATGTGACGCAATTCACGCTGCACATCGCCCGCCCCTGACAAAATAGCGCCGGTGTTCAACCCGGCGTGATGCCCTCTTTTTCCTTTCTGGAACTGCTGCATGATAACAATTCGTGATGTTGCCCGTCAGGCTGGCGTCTCAGTGGCGACCGTATCGCGCGTCCTCAATCAGAGCAGCGCCGTCACCTCTGATACCCGCGACGCTGTGTTACAGGCGGTTGAGGCGCTGGGGTATCGTCCTAACGCCAACGCGCAGGCGCTGGCGACTCAGGTCAGCGACACCATCGGGGTGGTGGTGATGGATGTTTCCGATCCCTTTTTTGGCGCACTGGTTAAAGCGGTGGATACCGTGGCGCAGCGCGTCCATAAGCATGTCCTCATCAGCAACTCCTGGCATCAGGAAGAGAAAGAGCGTCATGCCATTGAAGTGCTGATCCGCCAGCGTTGCAGCGCCCTGGTGGTGCACGCGAAAACGCTTTCAGACGCGGAGCTGGCAGACTTTATGCAGCATGTGCCGGGCATGGTTGTCATCAATCGCGTCATACCGGGATTTGAGCAGCGCAGCGTCAGTCTGGATAACGTCGCCGGTGCGCTGATGGCCTCCCGGACCCTGATACAACAGGGGCATAGCCGCATCGGCTATCTCTGTTCCAGTCATCCTATCGAAGATGTCGCCCAGCGTCGCGAAGGGTGGATGCAGGCGATGGCAGAGCAGGGCATCCGGCCGCATGAGAGCTGGATTGCCAGCGCAGAGCCCGACATGCAGGGCGGCGAAGCGGCGATGGTGGAGCTGCTGGGGCGCAATCTCAATCTCAGCGCGGTGTTTGCTTACAACGACGGCATGGCAGCGGGCGCGCTCACGGCGCTGAAAGACAACGGCATTCAGGTGCCACAGCATTTTTCTGTCATTGGCTTTGATGACATCCCCATCTCGCGTTACACCGACCCCCAGCTTACTACTGTGCGTTATCCTATTGTTTCTATGGCAAAAATTGCGACAGAGCTGGCGCTGCAGGGGGCGGCAGGCCTGCTGGATGACACCGCCACGCACATCTTTATGCCGACGCTGGTGCGGCGTCATTCAGTCGCGCAGCGGCAAAATGTGGAGTCCGTCACTAATTCAGGCGATTCAGCCATGTAACCGCTTTCAATCTGTGATTACATTCACAGTTAATTAACATTGCTCTCACTATGATGGCAGCGTCTTACCGGACTGAAACATTATGTAACGCCAGTGTAACGGCATCAGTTGTGGTCTCAGTAGCCGGTTAACGGGTTCATCCCCTCTTCACGGACGTGTTCAGGCACAGGGAAGTCAGGTTTTAGACGGCGTCAGCGGTAAGCGGCAAATTGCGCAGACTGCCCCGCCGATCTGTTTTACCGATTGCTTTCGCGCCACGTTGCGCGGCAGCGCTAAAAAGACCCTGCATAATAAAACCGGAGATACCATGAATAAGAAGGTTTTCACGCTTACCGCACTGGTTGCCAGCATGATGTTTGGTGCAACCGCTCACGCAGCTGACACCCGTATCGGCGTGACCATTTACAAATATGATGACAACTTCATGTCAATGGTGCGCAAAGACATTGAGAAAGAAGCGAAAACCCTTGGCGGCATTCAGCTGCTGATGAATGACTCGCAGAACGACCAGTCCAAACAGAACGACCAGGTTGACGTACTGATGGCAAAAGGCGTGAAAGCGCTGGCCATTAACCTGGTTGACCCGGCTGCCGCGGCCGTAGTGGTCGACAAAGCGCGCGCGAATGACGTGCCGGTGGTCTTCTTCAACAAAGAGCCTAACGCGAAAGTGCTGGCCGGTTATGACAAAGCCTACTATGTCGGGACCGACTCTAAAGAGTCCGGCATCATTCAGGGGCAGCTGATTGAGAAACACTGGAAAGCGACCCCGGCCTGGGATCTGAACAAAGATGGCACCATCCAGTTTGTGCTGCTGAAAGGTGAGCCAGGCCATCCTGATGCGGAAGCCCGTACCAAATACGTGATCGATACGCTGAACAAAGATGGTCTGAAAACCCAGCAGTTAGCGATGGATACGGCGATGTGGGATACCGCACAGGCTAAAGATAAGATGGATGCGTGGCTGTCAGGCCCGAACGCGAAGAAAATCGAAGTCGTGATTGCCAACAACGATGCGATGGCGATGGGTGCCGTTGAAGCGCTGAAAGCGCACAACATGACCTCTATCCCGGTCTTCGGCGTCGATGCCCTGCCGGAAGCGATGGCGCTGGTGAAATCGGGTGCCCTGGCCGGTACCGTGCTGAACGATGCGGAAAACCAGGCGAAAGCCACGCTGGATATCGCCAACAACCTGGCTAACGGCAAAGCCGCGACCGAAGGTACGAACTTCAAGATGGTGGATAAGATCGTCCGCGTACCTTACGTTCCGGTTGATAAAGAGAATCTGGCTCAGTTCCAGAAGTAAGTTCGATTCCGGGCGCGACCCCTGTCGCGCCTTTTTTATGTCACCACCGTTTTTTAGCCAGGTAAAATATGGCCAGTGATAATACGACCGCGCAGCGAGAATATCTGCTGGAGATGAAGGATGTCTCAAAATCATTTCCCGGCGTTAAAGCGTTAGATAATGTGAATTTAAAAGTGCGGCCTCACTCTGTTCATGCGTTAATGGGCGAGAACGGTGCCGGTAAATCCACCTTATTAAAATGCCTGTTTGGTATTTATAAAAAAGATTCCGGCAGTATCCTGTTTCAGGGTAAAGAGATCGACTATAAAAGCTCCAAAGAGGCGCTGGAAAATGGCGTGTCGATGGTGCATCAGGAATTAAACCTGGTTCTGCAGCGCACCGTGATGGACAACATGTGGCTGGGGCGTTATCCGCGCAAAGGCTTCTTTGTCGATCAGGATAAGATGTATCAGGATACCAAAGCTATTTTTGACGAGCTGGATATCGATATCGATCCGCGCGACAAAGTGGCGAATTTGTCTGTGTCGCAGATGCAGATGATTGAAATTGCCAAAGCGTTCTCTTATGACGCAAAAATTGTGATTATGGATGAGCCGACCTCCTCATTAACGGAGAAAGAGGTTAATCACCTGTTCACGATTATTCGTAAGCTGAAAGATCGTGGCTGCGGCATCGTCTATATCTCTCATAAAATGGAAGAGATTTTCCAGCTGTGTGATGAGATTACCATTCTGCGTGACGGACAGTGGATTGCGACTCAGCCGCTGGAAGGGCTGGATATGGATAAGATCATCGCGATGATGGTCGGCCGTTCACTGAACCAGCGTTTTCCTGACCGTACCAACGTGCCGGGGGAAACCATTCTTGAGGTGCGGAATCTGACCTCTCTGCGTCAGCCTTCGATTCGTGACATCTCATTTGATCTGCGTAAAGGGGAGATCCTCGGCATCGCCGGGCTGGTGGGCGCCAAACGTACCGATATCGTCGAAACGCTGTTTGGCATTCGCGAAAAATCGGGCGGCACCATCAAACTGCATGGTAAACCGATTAATAACCACAGTGCGAATGAAGCGATTAATCACGGTTTCGCACTGGTGACGGAAGAGCGTCGCTCAACCGGTATTTATGCTTATCTGGATATCGGATTTAACTCCCTTATCTCGAATATTAAAAAATATAAAAGCAGTATGGGGCTGCTGGATAATAAACGCATGAAAAGTGACACCCAGTGGGTGATCGATTCCATGCGGGTAAAAACGCCGGGCCACCATACGCAGATTGGTTCGCTTTCGGGCGGTAATCAGCAAAAGGTGATTATTGGCCGCTGGTTATTGACCCAGCCTGAAATCCTGATGCTTGATGAACCAACACGCGGTATTGATGTTGGTGCAAAATTCGAAATTTACCAGCTGATTGCTGAGCTGGCGAAAAGAGAGAAGGGCATCATTATTATCTCATCCGAAATGCCGGAGCTGTTAGGCATTACCGATCGTATTCTGGTAATGAGTAATGGTCTGGTAGCAGGCATAGTTGATACCAAAACGACCACGCAGAACGAAATATTGCGTTTAGCGTCATTACACCTTTAATGAAGCAAGGGCTGTTAACATGAAAGCGACTACAAAAAAGAATGCGCTAACCTGGTTAAAAGAGGGCGGCATTTATGTCGTGCTGCTGGTATTGCTGGCTATTATTATTTTCCAGGACCCGACATTTTTAAGTTTAATGAACCTGAGTAATATCCTGACCCAGTCTTCAGTGCGCATTATTATTGCACTGGGTGTAGCGGGCCTGATTGTGACCCAGGGTACTGACCTGTCAGCCGGACGTCAGGTTGGTCTGGCGGCGGTTGTGGCAGCGACGCTGCTGCAGTCGATGGACAACGCGAACAAAGTGTTCCCGACGCTGGATACGGTGCCAATTCCGCTGGTTATCCTGACCGTGTGTGTGATCGGGGGAGTGATTGGTCTGGTGAACGGTGTGATCATTGCCTATCTGAAGGTGACGCCTTTTATCACCACGCTGGGCACCATGATTATCGTTTACGGTATTAACTCACTCTATTACGACTATGTGGGTGCGTCACCGATTGCCGGTTTTGATGCAGGCTTCTCGAAATTCGCTCAGGGCTTTTTGCGGTTTGGTGATTTTAAACTGTCGTTTATCACCTTCTACGCGGTGATTGCGATTGTGTTCGTCTGGGTGCTGTGGAACAAAACCCGTTTCGGCAAAAACATTTTCGCTATCGGGGGTAACCCGGAAGCGGCGAAAGTGTCAGGCGTGAACGTGCCGCTGAACCTGATCCTGATTTATGCGCTGTCTGGTGTGTTCTACGCCTTTGGCGGGATGCTGGAAGCGGGTCGTATCGGTTCGGCGACTAACAACCTCGGCTTTATGTATGAGCTGGATGCGATTGCAGCCTGTGTAGTCGGCGGCGTCTCATTCGCCGGGGGGGTGGGCAGCGTGGCGGGTGTGGTAACCGGTGTGTTGATCTTCACCGTTATCAACTACGGTCTGACCTATATCGGCGTTAACCCTTACTGGCAGTACATTATTAAAGGCGGCATCATCATCTTCGCCGTGGCGCTGGATTCACTGAAGTATTCGCGTAAGAAGTAACGTTCTCTGCTGCGAAAAAAGCGACCTTCGGGTCGCTTTTTTTATGAGGATGGCGCTGGGCGGTTGATGTGAGACGGAGTATGCGAAGGGAACAGGGTCAGATCGGAAAGGCGCAAAAGCTGTTGTCCGTGACACACCCGGCCTGCTTTGTTTATGGGAGAGGGCTGTAGGTCATTGCTTTAAGACGGAGTCTGCGCAGGAAACAGGGTCAGATCGGAAAGACGCAAAAGCCGTCATCCATGACACGCTCGGCCCGCGCCGTCCCTGGCGCGGGACGCTTTCCTCTTCTGACCCAATTCCCTGCGCGTTGGGCTTATTCGTTGCTGTCAGAATTCACTGAGCCTTTAACATGAATGCCAGACTGCAACACGTTGCTGGCAACTGAGCTACTTCCGTAACTTCTGTTCCAGCTCCAGCAGCTGTTCCGGCGTCACAGCAGGATAACTCTGCGCATCCTCCGGGACGGTTCGCACGGCGGGAATCGGCACCAGCGGGCCGAGAAAACGAGGTTCACGCTTGAGCAGGAAGAGGTCTGCCAGCGCACCCAGCCGGGCCCCGACTTCACGGAAGCGCACGCTAAGCATGTTCTTCGGCGAGGGCACGGCATAACACTGCGCCTGGATGCCCAGTTGCAGGGCGATGAAGAGCGCGCGCTCACAATGAAAACGCTGCGTGATGATAATGAAGTCGTTGGTATCAAAGACCTTACGGGTACGTACGATCGAATCCAGCGTGCGGAATCCGGCGTAGTCGAGCACGATATCGGCCGGATCGACGCCCGCTTTGATTAAATCACGGCGCATTGTCATCGGCTCGTTATAACTCTGCAGCGCATTATCCCCGCTCAGCAGCAGATAATTGACTTTACCGCTGTTGTAGGCGTTCAGCGCACCCTGCATCCGATAGAGGTAATACTGATTGATCACGCCGGTGCGGTAATATTTTGCCGTTCCCAGTACCACGCCCACCTGACGATGCGGCAGAGAAGAGACATTTTCGTAGATGAAAGGCGCCGTTTTCCAGCTGATCCAGCGATCGAGGCCGAGCGCAGTTGCCACCATCACTAAGATGATGAAAAGCAGACCAATGAAAACGCGTTTCAGCATGCGCCTGGAGACTCGGTGTCAGAATGTTGAGATGGCACAAGGCTACTTGAGGCGTCGCAGCGAAGCAAGTTACTGCCGGCTGGCTGTGCGCTTTTTGAACACTGCCGGACCCCATCAGGTCCGGCAGGCTGAAGATTAAATCGAGGTACGGCGATAGTGACGGTACTGCGGCAGCCAGAAGTTGTTGGCAATAGCCTGTGACAACACATCTTCTGAGGTCACCACGGCAACGCCTGCCAGCTGAGCGGCTTTGCCCACTTCCATCGCAATGATCTTCGACACGCCCTGGATATCTTTGATCTCAGGCAGTACCGGGCCTTCGCCTTCGTTGACCAGCGGAGAGCAGTCAGCCAGTGCGCGGCTGGCGGTCATCAGCATGCTGTCGGTGACGCGGCTGGCGCCTGAGGCAATCACACCCAGACCAATTCCCGGGAAGATGTAGGAGTTGTTGCACTGCGCGATCGGATAGGTTTTACCGTTCCAGCTTACTGGCGAGAACGGGCTGCCAGTGGCGACCAGTGCTGCACCGTCAGTCCAGGCGATGATATCGGCTGGCGTCGCTTCCACGCGTGATGTCGGGTTCGACAGTGGCATCACGATAGGGCGCTTACAGTGCTTGTGCATCTCACGGATGATCTCTTCGGTGAACAGACCCGGCTGACCGGAAACACCAATCAGGATATCGGGCTGGGCATTGCGCACTACGTCCAGCAGCGAGATTGAGTCGCTGGCGACATCCCAGTTCTGCAGGTTTTCGCTCTTCTGCACCAGCTTGCTCTGGAAATCGAGCAGGTTAGGCAGTTTGTCCGTAAGCAGACCAAAACGATCCACCATCATCACCCGGCTACGGGCTTCGTCGTCGCTCAGACCTTCAGATTTCATCTGCGCAATGATCTGCTCAGCGATACCACAACCCGCGGAACCGGCTCCCAGGAAGACCACTTTCTGCTCGCACAGACGGCTGCCGGCTGCGCGGCTGGCGGCGATCAGCGTGCCGACGGTGACGGCGGCAGTGCCCTGAATATCATCGTTAAAGCAGCAGACCTCTTCGCGATAGCGGTTCAGCAACGGCATCGCGTTCTTCTGGGCGAAATCTTCGAACTGCAACAGCACTTTCGGCCAGCGGCGCTTAACGGCCTGAATGAACTCATTGACGAAGGCGTCATACTCTTCGCCGGTGATACGCGGATGACGCCAGCCCATATAGAGCGGGTCGTTCAGCAGCTGCTGGTTATTGGTGCCGACATCCAGCACGACCGGCAGGGTGTAAGCCGGGCTGATGCCGCCGCAGGCGGTATAGAGTGAAAGCTTACCAATCGGAATCCCCATTCCACCGATGCCCTGGTCGCCCAGACCCAGGATACGCTCGCCATCGGTCACCACAATCACCTTCACATTCTGTTTGGTGGCGTTCTGCAGCATATCTTCGATGCGATCGCGGTTCGGGTAGGAGATGAAAACGCCACGCGCACGACGGTAGATTTCAGAGAAATGTTCGCAGGCTGCGCCGACGGTCGGGGTGTAGATGATGGGCATCATCTCTTCGAGATGGTTATCCAGCAGGCGGTAGAACAGCGTTTCGTTCGTGTCCTGGATGTTTCGCAGGTAGACGTGCTTATCGTTATTGTTTTTGAAGTCCTGGAACTGACGCCAGGCACGCTTTGCCTGCTCTTCAATCGACTCCACCGCTTCAGGCAGCAGACCATTGAGGTTAAATTCGTTACGTTCTTCGAGGGTAAAGGCGCTGCCTTTGTTCAGCAGGGGAAATTCAAGCAAAATCGGGCCAGCATATGGGATATAAAGCGGGCGTTTACTTTCGTAGTCGAGTTCCATGCGGTGATGCTCCGGTTGCAGTGTTGTCTGGCGTCACGCCGGAAAGGTAGCGCCAGTTTTCTTACCCGTTATAGCTCAGACTGCAGGCCTGTAGCGGCAGGGTCACCGCTGCGGGAAATTCACGACCGTGCTGCCATCCTGCAACCTGAATTATTCAGAGTAATTTGTCATGACGTGAATTCTGGCGCCAGATCCTATGAAATTTCCCGCAGAAGTACAGCGTTTGTTCATAAAAGCTCACAAAACTGTGGCCTTTCTGACAGCCGGTTATGCTTTGTTCAGCGTCACATGCAGCAGCTCACTGCAGCCAAATGTCTGCAGCGTGGCTTGCGTGGCGGCAAACTGGCTCAGCGTGGCATTTTCTGCTTCCGCTAATACCGCTCTTTTTATCTGACGGACATCGCCGCCCTGCATGTTCAGCCGCACCAGCGCCGCCTGAAGGGGCGGGAAGCTGGGATTAAACGCGGCGTTTTCCGCATAGCGGCCGGTGACAATCGAACCGCTCACGGTCAGCAGCGCAACCCCGGCGTGCGACTGGCTGTAGGGGGCGTGACTGGCATTGGCGGCGGCAACGGCCGCCTGCACCAGTTCGTCACCTGTAGCGACGTAGCCGTGATCAACGCGGTCCATCAGGAAAGTGCTGATGTCGAGGTCGCGCGGGCCAAATGCATCCGGCAGATAGTCAGCCAGGGTACTCACTGCGCGCTGCGGCAGGCTGATACGAATAGCGGTGCCGCTGTTCAGCTCGTTCATAAACTGGCGGCAGTGACCGCACGGCGTGTAGTTGACGGTGATGCTCTCCAGCTGCGGCTCGCCACACAGCCAGGCGTGGGTAATCGCGCTCTGCTCGGCGTGAACCGTCTGCTGCAGGGGGGCGCCGACAAACTCCATGTTCGCCCCGAAGTACCAGGCACCGCTGACGCCACGGGCGATCGCGCCGACGTTGAAGTGGGAGACGGTGGCGACAGCGCAGGCCGCTGCCAGGGGCAGCAGCGCCAGCGCCAGCGTATCGGCGTCCATCTGCGTCTGTTGCTGCAGTGCAGCGACCTGGCTGGCGCTCAGTCGCGCCTGAAAGTCAGGATCGTCCAGCAGGGGAGCCAGCGCCGTTTGCAGCGTGGATGGCAATGCCTCAAAAGCGGAGAGGAAACGGGATTGCATGAGAGCCTCATTAAATTCAGCAGGGCGACGTGCCGGTCACCGGTTTATATGTGATCCAGGTCGCTCTGACAATGTAACCTGTGTTGCATGTTTCAACTTTGCGAGATCTCTCGCAAAGTTTTAGCCAAACCAGTGCAGCAGCAGCGGAAAAACAAAGGGGGCCAGCAGTGAGGTGATGATGCCGCAGATCACCAGGGCCAGCGAGCTGAAGGCACCCTCCTGAAAATCGAGTTCGGCTGCACGCGCCGTGCCGAGTGCATGTGACGCATTGCCAATTGCCAGACCGCGTGCGGCTTTAGACTTCACGCCGAGCAGGTTCAGCACCATATGACCGAAGACCGCACCCAGCACCCCGGCGATCAGCACACAGATGGCGCTGATGGCCGGAATACCGTGCAATGAACCGGAGACGGCCATGGCAATCGGTGTGGTCACCGATTTCGGCACGATAGTGGCCGCAATTTCGGGCGTCGCCCCCAGCCAGAGCGCAATGGCCGTGCCCGAGGTCATGGCGGTCAGGCTGCCGATAAAGCAGACGCCGATAATGGATTTCCAGCGGGCGCGGATCTGATGGATCTGTTCATAGAGCGGCAGTGCCAGGGCCACCACCGCCGGTTGCAGCAGCTGATTGAGAATCTGGCTGCCGGCGAAATAGCGCGAGTAGGGCAGCTGCAACAGCAGCAGTATCGGAATAATTATCGCCATCGCGACCAGCAGCGGATTGAGCAGGGGGAGCTTCAGCCGTATTGCCAGTTTGCGCGCCAGGAAAAAGGCCGCCAGCGTCAGCGGTAGTGACCACCAGATTTCACTCATCGCCCGACTCCCCGGCCGGCTTCCGGCTGTGCAGCTTGTGGGCGCTCACGCCGACAATCGAGAGCACCAGAAGGGTGCTGACGACACAGGAGATCACGATAGGGCCAAACTGCGCGGTCAGCACATCGGTGTAGTTCATCACCCCAACGCTGATCGGCACAAACAGCAGGGCCATATAGCGAATCAGCAGATGACAGCCCGGTTTCACCCAGCTTACCGGCAGGATTTGCGACGCGAGCAGGGCAAACAGAATTAACATGCCGATAATGCTGCCGGGCAGGGTAATGGGCAGCAGCGAGGCGATGCCGATTCCGGCATACAGGCAGAGATAGATGATGATAAAGGCGCGCAGATAGCGCCCGCAGACAGACAGCACGGTGAGCATGGCAGGCTCCTGTTTTTACTGAGCTTCATCATACGCATTAACCGCTTAGCGTGCTAGCGATCACATTTATGCGCCGGAAAGCGGCAGGAGAGGAGGCCGCGCTCACCTGTGCAGGAAGAGAGCGTGCGTGGCGGATATAAAAAAACCCTTCGCACCTGCAGAGGCGCAAAGGGTTTCAGTCCGGAACGGATTTCGTCAGCGGCGGGTTACTTAACCGGCATACCCGGTACCGCACCGCTATCCACGGAGAGCACGAAGAGATCTTTGCCGCCCGGTCCTGCTGACAGCACCATGCCTTCAGAGATGCCGAAGCGCATCTTACGTGGTGCGAGGTTGGCGACGATGATGGTCATTTTACCGACCAGCACTGACGGATCAGGATAAGCGGCGCGGATGCCGGAGAAGATCTGACGCTTTTCCCCGCCCAGGTCAAGTTGCAGACGCAGCAGCTTGTCTGAGCCCTCAACCAGTTCCGCCTGCTCAATCAGCGCCACGCGCATATCCACTTTGGCAAAATCGTCGATGTTGATGGGCTCACCGACAGGTGACTCTGCCAGCGGGCCGCTTGCGGCCGGTGCAGCTGCGGCAGCGGCATCCTCTTTTGAGGCCGCAATCAGTCCCTCAACCTTCGCCATTTCAATGCGGCTGTAGAGCGCTTTAAACGGCGCGACCTGGTGATCCAGCAGCGGCTGGGCGATAGCATCCCAGCTCAGCTCGCACTTCAGGAAATCTTCGGCGCGTGCGCTCAGGGAAGGCAGCACCGGCTTCAGCCAGGTCATCAGGATGCGGAACAGGTTGATACCCATCGAGCAGATAGCCTGCAGGTCGGCATCGCGGCCTTCCTGCTTCGCCACCACCCACGGTGCCTGCTCATCGACATAGCGGTTAGCCAGGTCGGCCAGCGCCATGATCTCACGAATCGCACGGCTGAACTCACGGCTGGCCCAGGCTTCACCAATCTTCTCTGAGGCATCCACGAAGGTCTGATAAAGGGCCGGATCGGCCAGCTCAGCCGCCAGCTTGCCGTCAAAGCGTTTGGTGATAAAGCCCGCGTTACGTGACGCCAGGTTAACCACTTTATTGACAATGTCGGCGTTCACGCGCTGAACAAAATCTTCCATGTTCAGGTCGATATCGTCGATGCGTGAAGAGAGTTTCGCCGCATAGTAATAGCGCAGGCTGTCGGCATCCAGATGCTGCAGCCAGGTGCTGGCCTTAATAAAGGTGCCACGCGACTTCGACATTTTTGCACCGTTGACGGTGACATAGCCGTGCACAAACAGGTTGTTTGGCTTGCGGAAGTTGCTGCCTTCCAGCATCGCGGGCCAGAACAGGCTGTGGAAATAGACGATATCTTTACCGATGAAGTGGTACAGCTCGGTGGTGGAGTCTTTACGCCAGAACTCGTCGAAGTCGATGTCGCCGCGCTTATCGCACAGGTTTTTGAACGAGCCCATATAGCCGATAGGCGCATCCAGCCAGACGTAGAAATATTTGCCCGGCGCACCCGGAATTTCAAAGCCGAAGTAAGGCGCATCGCGGGAGATATCCCACTGCTGCAGGCCCGACTCAAACCACTCCTGCATTTTGTTCGCAACCTGATCCTGCAGTGCGCCAGAACGGGTCCAGGCACGCAGCATCTCGCTGAAGGAGGGCAGATCAAAGAAGAAGTGTTCGGAATCACGCAGCACCGGCGTCGCACCGGACACCACGGATTTCGGATCGATCAGCTCTGTCGGGCTGTAGGTCGCGCTGCAGACTTCGCAGTTGTCGCCATACTGGTCAGGTGACTTACATTTCGGGCAGGTGCCTTTCACAAAGCGATCCGGCAGGAACATCCCTTTTTCCGGGTCATACAGCTGCGAAATCGTGCGGTTCTTGATGAAACCGTTCTCTTTCAGGCGACCGTAGATCAGCCCGGCCAGCTCACGGTTTTCGTCGCCATGCGTTGAGTGATAGTTGTCATAGCTGATATTGAAACCGGCAAAGTCCGTTTCATGCTCCTGTTTCATTTCTGCAATCATCTGCTCCGGTGCAATCCCCAGCTGCTGCGCTTTCAGCATGATAGGGGTACCGTGCGCATCGTCGGCGCAGATGAAATAAACCTGATTGCCACGCATTCGCTGATAACGCACCCAAATGTCTGCCTGGATATGCTCGAGCATGTGGCCGAGATGGATTGATCCGTTCGCGTAGGGCAGGGCGCACGTTACCAGAATTTTTTTAGCGACTTGAGTCATAGTTTGCGTAGCTTTCTGTTGATTGAAAAAACGGGCTTAGATGGTAACTGAAGGCTTCTCCTGCGTAAACACAAGGGATTCATCCCGCCAGTCGCCGCGAATCCATGTGCTTCTGATATCATTGAGGTTACCTCGCTGAAAACAGCGTAAGCAGAGCAGAAATAAGGAGTGAGGGATGACAGCACAATCCCGGGAACCGCATACGCCAGAAGGGCTGCGTGCCATTGTGGCTGGCGTACTGAAACGCTTTGAGCATCCGACCCTGCATCAGAACCTGACCGCGCTGAAGGCGCTGCATCATGTGGCGCAGCTTGACGGTACGCTGTACATTGAAGTGATGATGCCTTTTGCCTGGGCCAGCGGGTTCGACGCCCTGAAAGAGCAGGTCAGCGCCGAACTGCTGCGCCAGACCGGCGCGCGAGCGATCGACTGGCGGCTCAGTCATGATATTGCCACCCTGAAGCGGGTGAAAAATCAGCCGGGCGTAAACGGCGTGAAAAATATCATCGCGGTCAGCTCCGGCAAAGGGGGCGTCGGCAAATCGAGCACTGCCGTGAATATGGCGCTGGCGCTGGCCGCCGAAGGCGCGCGCGTCGGGATCCTCGACGCCGACATCTATGGCCCGTCAGTGCCGAACATGCTCGGCACGCAGGACCAGCGGCCGACTTCGCCGGATGGCACCCATATGGCCCCGATTATGGCGCACGGGCTGGCGACGAACTCGATTGGCTATCTGGTCACCGATGATAACGCGATGGTGTGGCGCGGCCCGATGGCCAGTAAAGCGCTGATGCAGCTGCTGAACGAGACGCTGTGGCCGGAACTGGATTATCTGGTGCTGGATATGCCTCCGGGTACCGGCGACATTCAGCTCACGCTGGCGCAGAACGTGCCGGTCACCGGGGCGCTGGTGGTCACCACGCCGCAGGATATTGCCCTGATTGATGCCCGCAAAGGGCTGGTGATGTTTGAGAAGGTCAATGTTCCGGTGCTGGGCGTGGTGGAAAATATGAGCCTGCATATCTGCAGTCAGTGCGGCTATCACGAGCCGATTTTCGGCACCGGCGGGGCGCAGAAACTGGTTGAGGATTACCAGACGCAGCTGCTGGCCCAGCTGCCGCTGCACATCGACCTGCGCGAAGATCTCGATGAAGGCGAACCGACGGTGATCCGCCGGCCTGACAGCGATTTTACCGCGCTCTATCGCCAGCTGGCCGGACGCGTCGCCGCCCAGCTCTACTGGCAGGGTGAGGTGATCCCTGGCGAGATCGCCTTCCGCGCACTCTAAGCCCGACCCGACCCGCTGGCATAGGCCGAGGCCAGCGGGTAGTGCATCAGCACGTAGCCGCCATGCTCCCCTTCGCCTGCCGAAATCATCTTCCAGCCATGTTTCAGGTAAAACGCCTGGGCGGCTTTGTTCATCTGCAGACACTTCAGCGCCCCGGTTGAGGTGAAGCGCGCCTGGACCGCCTCCAGCAGGGCACTGCCCACGCCGCGCCCCTGCCAGTCGGGATCGACATAGAGACTGTGCAGAAAATTGTCGTTCTCCAGCAGTCCGGCAAACCCGACGCGCTGCCCCTCAGCCTCGGCGACCAGCACCGTCTCCCCCAGGATCACCCCATCAAAATCTTCCAGCTGCCACTCGCTGCCATCCAGCCAGCGCCAGTTATGCCGTCGCGCCGCCAGAAACAGCGTGCGCAGGAAAGGACGATCGGCTTCAGTAAACGGACGTATCTCCACAGCTCTGCTCCCTTTTTATCCGGTCTTACAAAACTAGCAGCGATTCGGGAAGAGAGGGGGAAAGACAAAGCGGGTTTAATGTCATGAAAATCGCTGTACACTGCCCGGCGGGCCAGAGAGCATCAGGCTCTCAGCGTTTGATAGCTTTCGTTAATCAGATTGATAACGTCTGCATATTAGATGTTGGCCCGAAAATTATGTAACCTGCATCACATATTTTAACGGAGGCCACAGATGTCTATTATCAATACCAAAATCAAGCCGTTCAAAAACGCAGCATTCAAAAACGGCGAATTCATCGACGTAACCGAGAAAGACGTTGAAGGTAAATGGAGTGTGTTCTTCTTCTATCCTGCTGACTTCACCTTCGTCTGCCCGACCGAGCTGGGTGACGTGGCTGATCACTACGAAGAGTTCCAGAAACTGGGCGTAGATATCTACTCTGTTTCTACCGACACCCACTTTACCCACAAAGCCTGGCACGGTTCTTCTGACACCATCGCGAAGATCCAGTATGCGATGATCGGCGACCCGACTGGCGCGCTGACCCGCAACTTCGAAATCATGCGTGAAGCAGAAGGTCTGGCTGACCGTGGTACTTTCATCGTTGACCCGGAAGGTATTATCCAGGCTATCGAAATCACCGCTGAAGGCATTGGCCGTGACGCCTCTGACCTGCTGCGCAAAGTGAAAGCGGCTCAGTACGTTGCTTCTCACCCAGGTGAAGTCTGCCCGGCGAAATGGAAAGAAGGTGATGCAACGCTGGCTCCATCTCTGGACCTGGTTGGCAAAATCTAATCCCGCTTCGGCCTTTCGACCATTCTCCAATCGGGTGCCACGGCACCCGATTTTTTGACCAGGATATCACTATGCTCGACACAAATTTGAAAACGCAGCTCAAGGCTTACCTTGAGAAATTAACCAAACCTGTTGAGTTGATCGCCACCCTGGATGAGGGTGCAAAATCAACCGAGATCCGTGAACTGTTGGTTGATATCGCCGGTTTGT
Organism: Pantoea sp. ARC270; assembly: GCF_003236725.1. NCBI lineage: Bacteria > Pseudomonadati > Pseudomonadota > Gammaproteobacteria > Enterobacterales > Erwiniaceae > Pantoea > Pantoea sp. ARC270. The sequence continues at coordinate 23,098 of NZ_PUGA01000045.1, read as the reverse complement.
CTGACAAAGTCAGCTTCCGCGAAGAGAACGATCGTCAGGTGCGTAAGCCCTCGTTTCTGATCACTAACCCAGGTTCGAACAGCGGCCCGCGTTTTGCCGGTTCACCTCTGGGTCACGAATTTACCTCACTGGTGCTGGCACTGTTACAGACCGGTGGGCATCCGTCTAAAGAAGCCCAGAGCCTGCTGGATCAGGTTGCTGAGCTGGACAGCGATCTCCATTTCGAGACCTACTATTCACTCTCCTGCCACAACTGTCCTGATGTGGTGCAGGCGCTGAACCTGATGGCGGTGATTAACCCGCGCATCAGCCACACCGCAATCGACGGTGGCCTGTTCCAGAATGAGATTCAGGAACGCAACGTGATGGGCGTGCCAGCGGTTTACCTTAACGGTAAAGAGTTTGGTCAGGGTCGCATGAGCCTGGCGGAAATCGTCAGCAAAGTGGATACCAACGCGGACAAACGCGCAGCGGAAGAGCTGAACAAGCGTGACGCGTATGAAGTTCTGATTATCGGCAGCGGCCCGGCGGGCGCAGCAGCCGCCATCTACTCCGCGCGTAAAGGTATCCGTACCGGCCTGATGGGCGAGCGTTTCGGCGGGCAGGTGCTGGATACGGTCGATATCGAAAACTATATCTCTGTCCCTAAAACCGAAGGTGCAAAACTGGCAGGTTCACTGCGTGCACACGTTGATGATTACAATGTGGATGTCATCGACAGCCAGAGCGCAATCAAACTGATCCCGTCGGCGAAAGAGGGCGGACTGCACGCCATCGAAACCGCCTCCGGTGCCGTACTGAAATCACGCAGCATCATCCTGGCGACCGGCGCACGCTGGCGTAACATGGGCGTGCCGGGTGAAGAAGAGTATCGCACCAAAGGTGTTACCTACTGCCCGCACTGTGATGGCCCGCTGTTTAAAGGCAAGCGCACCGCGGTCATCGGCGGCGGTAACTCTGGCGTGGAAGCGGCAATTGATCTGGCCGGTATCGTGGAACACGTGACCCTGCTGGAGTTTGCTGGTGAGATGCGTGCTGACCGCGTGCTGCAGGATAAACTGCGCAGCCTGAAGAACGTTGATGTGATCCTGAACGCGCAGACCACGGAAGTGAAAGGCGACGGCAGCAAAGTGACCGGCCTGCACTACATTGACCGTACGACGCAGACCACCCATGAGCTGCCGCTCTCCGGTATCTTTGTCCAGATCGGTCTGTTGCCGAACACCCCATGGCTGGAAGGCGCGGTTGAGCGTAACAAAATGGGCGAAATCATCATCGATGCGAAATGCGAAACCAGCCTGAAAGGCGTCTTCGCAGCAGGCGACTGCACCACCGTGCCGTACAAGCAGATCATCATTGCCAGCGGCGAAGGTGCGAAAGCGTCACTGAGTGCCTTTGACTATCTGATCCGTACCAAAACGGCTGAGTAAGTTTCATCAGCCAGGCAATAAGCCCTTCAGCCCCTGTGCTGAGGGGCTTTTTTTATGCGCCTGTTAATAGCCCGCCAGCGTCATCAGCATCATCCATACCGGCGTCGTCACGGCCGCAAACACCGTAGAGAAAAGCATACTGGCCGCCGCCGGGCCGGTAATGACATTGAATTTCTGCGACATCAGATAGACATTAACCCCGACCGCCATCGACCCCAGTAACACCACCACTTTACTCTCCAGCGGGGGTAGACCGGTCAGCCACGCGATAGCCCATACCGTCATCGGTTGCAGAACCAGCTTCAGCAGGCAGATCGTATAACTCTCTTTTAAGCCATCCCGCACCCGATAATGTGCCAGGCTCATGCCCAGCGTGACCAGCGACAGGGGGGCCGCCAGCGAGGCCAGCATCCGCAGCGGTTCAGCGGCGATCTGCGGCAAGGGGTGCTGAAGGAAGCTCCAGGCCGTGCCGCTGAGAATGCCGACGATCAGCGGATTCTTCAGCACGCCGATCAGGGTGCGCCAGAGACCTGTCAGGGAAAAGCTGCCCTGTTTTGCCCACTCGACCGAAACGGTCAGCAGGGTCCAGAGGATGAGGCTGTTAAACACCAGCACCAGCGCCACCGGTGGCAGCGCTTCTGGCCCGAGCAGGACGGTAGCCACCGGGATCCCCAGCATCACGTTGTTGGAGAAGATACCCCCCAGCGCAAAGACCGAGGCGGCCACGCCGTCAAGCTTAAACAGCCGCGTCGCCAGCAGGCGTCCCACGATAAACACCAGCAGGCAACTGCCAAAAAAGGCCAGCAGCAGGCGCGCATCCACCGGCGGGCTTTGCGAGAAGGTACTCATCACCCGAAACAGCATGCAGGGCAGCGCAACGTTAAACACAAAGCGGTTCATGCCTTCGCTGATGCTGGCAGGCCATTTCCCAAAGCGTGTCAGCCCATATCCCAGCAGGATCAGGATAAACAGCGGGGCTGACAGGTAAATCTGATGGCTCAGACTTTCAAACAGCAGTGGCATAAGAGGCGTCTGGGTAAACCATGGATAGTTACCAGACTAACAAATCGCTAACTAACTGTTAACTCCTCCCTGCTTTGGAACCGGCCGTCGGGCGGGCTGTCAGCCTAACCAGCGACGCGCCTGCTGGTCACTGATGTCCCGGTAATAAACACGATGGATGGTTTCGCCGCAGCCCGCACAACGGGCCGAAATATAGGTGGAAAGGTAATGTCGGCCATTAGGGGCGATGGCACCCTGACGTTCGATCTGAACATCCTGCCATCGATGGCGGTGAGGAATAAGCGCTGACAATCGCATCATACATCCTGAGTAGTATGAAGTTCCGCTTCAGGAGTCGATAACTCCATGAAATAAAGTGTTTTTTTACAACGGTGTTTCGCGCAGGTTAATTATTATGAAATGGTCAGAGTCTGAGCGATGGCCAGTACCCATCAGGCCTGACAGCAGGAGTACCTCTTAAGAGGTATCCCTGAGGCCCGCAGCATTAAGCCTTTTTTTGCACTATGGAACGTTGATCGGGATCATGCGTAAGGTTCCGTTCCGGTCATTTCGCTGGCGGCTGTTGCTTGCTTTCAGAGAACGGCTTGCCTATGCTGCAAACCGTAATTCGACTCGGGGTGCCCTTCTTTGTGAAGGCTGAGAAATACCCGTATTACCTGATCTGGATAATGCCAGCGTAGGTTTCCAAGATTCTGATTAGTATTCATGTGGTTACATTTCTTTTTGTCCGTGTGTAATGCACCTAAGGTACAAAAAGAGCGTAATCATGAGGTACAAAACCCTACCATACACGTTTCAACGAAACGGTAACTACTATCTACAGATCCGGCTTTCAAATGGCAGGATGTTTAAAAAATCCCTTCTTACCGATAGTTATCGCGAAGCCTCTGCTTTGATGGTTCGCATCACTCCACATGTTCCTTTTGTTAAATCATTAGCAACTCCGATCTCGATGCTTGATGAGTTTGTGTCAAACCTGATTTTGTCAGAACGTAGGGGTGTGAAAGTTCCATTGTTACCCAGCCTACCGATTGTTGTTCCCGCTGAAATTGAGGGGCCATCGGCACAAGCCGAGCCGGAAAACGTGTTAACTATCTCTGATGCTTGGGGTATGTACAAAGCCGAAAAGGGACGTAATTGGACTAAATCGATCTCAATGGCAAATGAACGTTACATTGAAGTATTGTTTGTAGTGTTGGGGAAAAATACGGATGTAACAGCGATCACTAAACAGGACATTAGGCAGGTAATGGAAGTTGTTGAGAATTTACCTAAGCGTGTTGTCCAACCATATCGCTCGATGAATGTTCAGCAGTTGATAGATTGTGATGACGTGCCACCTGATGAGCTTGTTGGTGTTGAGGCTATCCATAAGCATCTTAAAGTCTACAAATCGCTGTTCAAGACCTTTCTCACAGAAAACAAAGACATTTTGATGAAGTCACCAACTGATGGTGTAGTGGCTGCACCATCTAAAGCAAGATTTGGTGCATATAGTTCGGCGGAGATGAAGAAGTTTGTAGAATGGGCACACAAGCAGCCAGATGGCTGGTTGAAGTGGATTACATTGTTGTTGGCATACACCGGAGCCAGGAGAGGCGAAATCGCAAAACTGGAAAAATCACAGATTAAATTTGATGAGGACAGCCAGCGATATTACTTCCTGATTGCAGAAGGAGGGCAGGGGAAAACAGAAAATGCCACTCGACAAGTAGTGATTCACCCCAAGCTCATTGAATGGGGGTTTATGGATTATGTAGATCGTCAATGGAAAAAGAGGATTTTTTCAGAAGTTGCGGGTGCGAACATGACAAAGATTGGCAAAGAATTTGCGGATGTACGTGATCAGCTTGGCATTCCGTACTTAGATGACTTTGGACAGCGGAGGCTGCTGCATAGCATTCGTCACTCTGTTTGCTCTGCTGCGATGGCTGGATGGGTAACTAACATCTTGCATCTGCAACAAACGGTAGGGCATGAGAAGAGTGGTGGGATCACTAAACGCTACTTGCATACATTCCCTCTTTCTTCAGTCTGTTATGTTATTGAAAGAATTTGTTGGGTTTGAATTGGTTTGAGACAGCCATCTTTAGCCCCATTCATAATACTGTAGTTCGAATAACCACAAGTAATGGCACCATACATTTGATAGCATTTTAAGTAGCATTTAAAAGCAAATCAACATTACTTAGGCTGCGACAAAAGTGTCAAATAAAAGATGCTTTACCTGTATAAAATCACAGGTATAATGTTAACTGTTGTATATTTTGTAGTTAGATAAAATAGAGTATATTGCCTTAACTCATTGAAAAGGAGTTTAAAATGGCAGATACCTTTGGGATTAGAATTGATTATAAGATTGGCAGAAGTAGGCCAGAAAAAGTTTTTGAAGCTATGGCATTATACATCCATGCCTATGAAGAACTTATACAGCTTTTTTCTCAAACTATAGGCAGTAAAGAAGACTTCAGTTTTGTTTTGGATACTGTAGAAAATGGTTCGATAATCACTTTTCTAAAAAGAAGGCATGAACAAGCAGTTGACATTATTACAGGTAAAATTTTAAAAGAAGTAAGTGAAACTACGAAAGATCTTAAAGGTATTTTTAATATTGAAGCGGAGGAGCAAATTGATGAAATAGCCGAAAAAGTAGATGTAAGATTAACAGAGTCATTTCCTGATATGTTTTCTATAGCTTCACCACAGGTCGATAAGAAAACATTAGCAAGAATACTTAAAAGCATAGCTGATGCTAACTTAAATATGAGGTCAGATGAATCTGTTGATTTAATATTAAATCGTAAGAAAGAAGAGTCAATAAATTTGAATACTAATTTCAAATTCTCAGCAAATTTAGATGTTTTATATGTTGAAGGTCAAGTGATCCAAAATGGAGTGACTGATAGGCTTTTTATTGTGAAACCTGTTAATGATGGCAATTCAAGATGGGACTGCAAAAGCCTAAATATGAATCAAAGGTTTGATGCTGTGATGATGGATAAACCATGGTTAGAGCGTTACCAGTCAGGTTTAATTCCCGCTATTGGGCCAAGTGATATAATGCTTGCAAAACTAAATTTAATCGTGAAATCAAAAAAAGATAGTAAATCTAATAAGATATTACATGCCGAAATTATCGAGGTTGTGGATATATCTAAAAACAAAGAGGAAATGAAAAATGGATCGCTTCATTTCTAACTTAGCTAAAGGTGATAAAGATAAAATTGTTTTTATAAAAAGGTTAGTTACTTCATGGTATTTTTTTATTTTACCTTTTGTCGTGTTGATTGCAGTAAAATTTTATTCGTCAAGTGTTTGGGATATTTTGTTGGTATCTGATTGGTCAATCGCTTCATTTATAATTTATGGGCAATTGATTAGCCAGATCACAGCAAGTAGCATAACTCTTAAGAATGTTTCTGATCATGGCTTGGAATATTATGTTACCAAAAGGATAGCCTTTGGTCTTACATCCAATATTGTCATTTACATATTAATGGCCCTAAAACCAAATGTATTCTTAGGATTGATTCAGTTAATGTTTTTTGTATTTGCTAATATTAGATACTTTAGTGATAACATAGCCATTTATTCCTTGAAGAAATAGTTAGTGGATGTTTTTTAATTTTCATTTTATCTGGAGGTTGCACATGTTTTATGTATATAAAATCTGACTAATAAATGAAAGTGCGGAATTATAGTAAGTGAAATCACATGATATGTTGGTGCTATATTTTTTATTTGCGTGGTAATTTATCAACTATTTTAAAAGGTATTTCATTAGATGCCTTTAATTTCCCTTTACCGAGAAGGATTTCTCCTTTTCTGCTATCGGCTTGTAACCTTGCACAGATTTCAGTCGTTTTTTTAATGTATTCTTTTTTATTTCCTCTGTAATTTAATTTTGAAATGCGATTTCTTTTTTTACCACTTAAAGGCATGTAGATTGAATATTCGACGGGCTTGAAGTCTTCATTACAGTACATTAACCATGACACTTCCAGTTTGAAGTCTCTGATTTTTTGATTTTGTATTGCAAAGTTCACAACAGATGAAATTGGTCCCCAGCTATTAATTTCCACATGATCATAATTAACTTTTATTGAGTCGTATGCAATGCCATCATGTTTGTCAAAATTTATAAAGTCTGAATAGATCAAATTTATCACAGGATAAAATTTTTTATCTCTTGATTTAAATAAATTAAATAACAATTTCGATAAATCATCTTTTCCATCTTCTAAATGCATAAAGCACATGTTCCTTGGTAATGAAAAGTAGGACATTAGAAAAAAATCACCAACATGGATATCACATTCCTTCATCGCCACAAATGGATGATCTGCGAGGTAAAAAGTTGATTTTTTTGCTCGATTAAAGCGTCCTTCTGGAATGTCTATAATGTGTGCCCGCGGTGGATAAAAATCATCAATGTTAATATTACCACAAAAAAAATCATAGGCTTTTTCATGAGTTAATTTTCTTACGCGTGAAAAATAAGTTCCTTTTGGATAATATCTTTCTTCAGCTTGAAAATTTGCAATGTCAAAGCTGAATTCTGAACTATTAGGAAAAAATTTTTTTCTTATAAAATCATAATAGCCAGCGACACCAATTGACTCATCAAAATTTTCAAAATCCATGTACATTATCCTTTCATGCGACTAAATTTAATTATTTCAGGTGGTTATTAACAGCAAGTAATTTTATTATAATTTTTCTTTTCAAAAAAGGAATAGGGCTTTTAATTTTGGAGAAATATTCTAATGATTTACGCTAAATCCTTGTTTTTGTCTGGAAAAACTCTTGTTAAAAGTAAGTTTTACAGTTTAAAGGTTTTTACGGTTGATATCAGTATACCTATTACACTTCGTGGCAATATAGTATGCTAAATCGTTGCATATCGAATCTGCTTCTAAAGCTTGATTAAGTGATGAGAACTGCCTTGATTGTTCATTGCTACACTTCATAATTGATCGCAAAACATAAATCAATACAATGTAGGCAGTTGCACAGAATTAATTACAGGCTCATTATGGATATCGAGAGGATTCGAACAGTATTAAACTGCAAGCCCTTTGACTTTATCCCCTCCTACTAAATCAGCGTTAAATGCCGCTAATACTGGCAAGCATTTCCTTCTTCACACGAAAAACTGTAGCCCTACCGCAATCACATAACTTTGCGATCTCGTCTGGTGTATTCTTCCCGGCCTGTAACATGTCGATAATCTTGTTATGTAGTTCTTGGTTCTTTTGCTTGCCTTTGTACTTCCCTGCTTCTTTGGCAAGAGTAATCCCTTCGCTGCGGCGTGATGCGATCATTCCTCGTTCGAATTCCGCAACGGCTCCCATCATGGTTAGGATCAGGCGTGATTGTGGGGAGTTATCAAAGCTCATTGAGTTAGCAATGAACTGAACAGTGATCCCACGAGCAACCAAGTTATCAATTATTTCCAGCAAATCGCGAGTATTGCGTGCCAAGCGGTCGATACTATGGGCGATGAGAGTGTCACCTTCCCGGAGGTGTGAAAGTAGATTCAACAATTCAGGTCTTTCGCTGGTGGACTTGCCCGATTCTTTCTCTGTAACGATTTTATCGCAAACAGGTTCCAGTACTGTTAGCTGACGCTGAAGGTTTTGCTCCTTACTTGAAATTCTCGCATATCCAAAAATCATTTCATTGTCCTCACTCGCCGCAAGTATCATTTAAACTAACTGAATGATACTATATCATTTAAATCCTATTAATGTCTAAATGATACAAGGTAGGACAGAAAAAAGGAGTATCGTTGGGGAGTACCCAAAAGAGACACATTAGTGACAAAATTGAGTATAAAATTGCTTTTTTAGCTGGAAAAATAAAAAGGGCACATTTATAAATGTGCCCTTTAGATAGATAAGATGTTTACGCCGGTACGCCACTTCTTCCACGATGGGCATTGATTCGGTTGTAAACACTTTGAAGGCCAGTTCCCAAGAAATTAGAAATATCTTTTGCAGAATAACCTTGATCGTACAGTGCTTGCATCATCAAGTCCTGATCTTAACGGGAAACCGTTTTGAACATTTCTTTCGTCAATGCAGCATGAATACCAAAACCAAATATATCTACCTCCATGGAATAAGAAAGCAACAGCAAACTAAGATGCACATTTCAAAAGGCAATAATGTTTTGATGAAGAATTCGCTTAAAAAATAGTCATAAAAATCCTAATTATATGTTTTTGTTGATAAAGCTAATTATAACTTTGTTATAGGTCGCTCTCATCTAATACTTACCTATGACGATCTAATCAACAAGGTAATAGATGGTTTTTTTATCAGTTCAGGGTTGGTGAAAAATTTAGTACTGAGATCTGAGTAAATGGCATTTGATCGGCGGAATTGAACCTGATCAGACAAACGAGATTTTAAATCGTGCGGAAAAAAAATGACTGTTCTTTTATCCGAGTAAACGATCCCTTTAACTTTTTGTCAAAAATCGGGATGCCAGGAATCTGATTGATTTTCGTACTAAAGGCAGGTAGCGTAATCGCGTTTGTTAACAAATGGTCTGCTCGTTTTGTGCAGTTATTCAAAGTTAACGTTCATAATATATTGTAGGATCATACGTCAAAAATTTGATTACATAGATAAAACTTGATCTTTATTAAGTTAACTTTTTAGGAAAAGAATAATTATGAACAGCACACGGCTAATAATATTGGCGGTCTCAGTAAAACGTAAAAATTATTGTGTTGCAGGTAAAAAATGGCATCAAAATCAAGATGAAATTTGGCTACGACCTGTTGGCAATAGCCTACCAGATGGCAATGATGCTTTGACTTCAAGGGAGATTCAATATAATTCACATAGAATCCCATCTACTTTAGATTTGGTTGATATACAATTTTTGAGATCTGCCAATCATAGTGTTCAATCTGAGAATCACTTAATTGATACTGCTTTTAAATGGGAAAAAAAAGGGACATATCCAGTAGAAAAACTTTCCGAAATATTAGACACTCCAGCTACATTATGGTTTGTTAATCGCGAAGGTACAAATTCAAAAATGGGAATAAATGATTGCTTCCCAACTAATCTTTTGAATGGACAAACAAATAGCTTATATCTCATACTAATCAATGAGTTAACTATCCATTTAACTCATGAAGAAGACTTCTATGGAAATAATAGGAAAAGATATAGAGGATCTTTTAATTATAATGGTGTTAACTACAAGTTATCAATAACAGACCCAAATATTTATTCTGAATATGGACAATTGCAGGATGGTGAATACAATTACGGGAAATGTTACGCTACGATAAGTATGGCTCCATTGGAAGATAATGGAAATTGTTATAAATTTTTAGCTGCTTTATTTAAATTTAAGGTGTAGACATGAAAGTATACTCTATTGGTTTCACAGAGAAATCGGCTGAAACTTTTTTTAAACTCATTAAATCACAAAATATTAGTACGTTGGTAGATGTTCGTTTGAATAATGTTTCTCAATTATCAGGATTTGCTAAAAAAAACGACTTAAAGTATTTTTTGAAGGAGATTTGTGACGTAGATTATTTACATCTTCCTGATTTGGCTCCAACAAAAGAAATACTTGATCCATACAAAAAAAAGAATATATCATGGGAACTATATGAAGAAAAATTCTTAAATCTGATGGCTCAACGCAACATTGAGCGGATAGATAAAAAAATCATATCTAACAATTGCTTACTTTGTAGTGAACATAAGCCACATCACTGTCATCGCCGCCTTGTGATAGAATACTTGAATAAAAACTGGGATGCTGACTTAGAGGTTAAGCACTTGATATGAAAAAAGTACTGATCATGTATCACCCAAACTTTGCATCGTCTGGTAAATTTGAAAGAAAACTTACCAAAATACTTTCAACGCTTGATGATTATCAAATTCTCTACTTTGCTGATCCAGCAAGCCTTATTAGTAGCTTCTTCGAACCAAATTTATTAAAACATCTTGGCAATGATGTGCTTGGGAACATTGTTCAAGATGAAAATCTGACTCATGCCGTTATATTTGATTCGGCATATAACCCAGAGTTCACAACTGTTAAATCATATCTTTCAGAAGTGATACCCGTAAGATATATTCAAGATAAAATTACATTTGTCTCCAATAAAGATAAAGGTGATCATTTTGATACTTATATAGGTCGTGGAACTTTGTGGGGCAATCCATATGCAATAGGTCAAGATGGTGATCGTGAAGAAGTGATAAGGAAATTTGCATATGATTTTAAACGGGGTTTTTTACGAGGTGGAGAAGATTTCAACGAAAAATTAAAAGCTCTAAGAGGGCATACTTTAGGTTGCCATTGTAAACCTTACGCATGCCACGGAGATGTTCTCGCTGAGTATCTTAATAAACTGGATGATGGTGAATAGATTTATTCTATAATATTTTTACTTGCTAATATCTTTATTACGTGGTTTCCGTCCAATGGTTTTGGATCTACTTTATTTTGAAGGTTAGGCATTACAGAGCATGGCATATTTAAAACTGTAATCACTTCAAAATTAATACCTTTATTTCTAAAATATTCCACAACAGATTTTGTTATTGCAACAGGAATTGCACTCATGCCTTTTCCTTTCATCCAAAAAATTCTGTGTCGTCCATCACTAACTCGAACTTCGTTTTCATCATTGACGACTAAAAGTGGCACGTTGAACTTAGCTAAATCACTCCCAGGGGCTATCCATACAGATTTTGGCTCTTCAGTACAGTGATTTACCACCCATAACAAATCATCGACAGTATTATACTCCTTCAAAATCCCATCTATAATCTCAATATCTAATAAAATAATAAATTCATGTGCCCAATGGTTGTTATATAATTCGTATTCCATAGTATCCTTCTTATTCCAGCTATTAATGTAAATGTTTATATATACACTATTTATTACACCTAATAATGCTTTCCCCGATTTGTGGGATAAAAGGGCAAACCTTGCAGCCCTTCGCGTTAAGACTGATGTAATGGAGCCAACATTCATGGTAGGTAGCGTCTTGCTTATAAACCACAACCAAAAGCAGCTACGGGATGGTAAAGTGGTAGCACTCCACAAAGAAGGAAACTACCTGTACAAACGAGTCCAAGTGGTGCCAGATGGATACAATTTAAGCAGTGATAACACCAAATACAGTGCGATAACCGTCAATCAGGATTCACTATCTTCCTTTAATGTGCTGGGAGAAGTACTGGTAGTACTTAATCAACTGTAATTTGACGCTCTCGATGCATTTCTGAGGCGTTTTCTGACAGATTAGATACATAAGTACTGTTTTTAGTTACTTCCACTTCAGGGGGGTACTGTGCGTTTTGTCTGAAGTACCATCATGAAAGGCGATTAATCGGATCGGGGTCGCTTCGCTCGGGTCAGTACTGACAAGGCACATCGCACTTACCAATTCACTTTAGGTACTTCACTTGCTGTACTAACACCTATCGAGCAAAGCGAGAAGTAACGCCTTGCGTCTTTTCGAGTACCGCGAGAAAATCGCAACGTTACGATCTAATATTTGGTTTTTAAGAGGCTAACGAGCGAAGCGAAGTTAGTCTCTTCAGAGGCTGAATATCAGTAAGACATTATTCTTTGAATTAACGGAGTATCGGTTAATATTAATATAAGGTCGCAAGATAGTGGTAGGTACATAATACTGCAATAAAATCAATGCATTAGCACCTTTATATGGTGTTTTTTGGTCGTGTCTGTACTCATCTTGCGAAGTAAGGCTATATTTCTGCGAAGCAATTATTTCCCAGAATCATCAATTATATGCTGAAGTACTGCAATAATTTCCTGTGCTGATGCCCCGTTATCATACATCTTATCAATTTCGTACTTATCGACTGGCGTCAAGTAATAGTGTCCATCCTGAGCTGCCTTAAACAGTCTTACGCCTTCCTTATGTGCTGTGACCAATGCTACAGATAACTGTTTAATGATTGTAAGAAACTTACGCACAGTATTAATAGTTGGCAGTGAATCCTCTTTGTACTTAACTGAATAGTAATCTAACCAGTACTTAATAGTGTCTGTATTCACTTCAAAAATATTATAAAGTACATAATATACTTTCTTGTGCGGATATCCATTCTTACCTGAACACTTAGTAATAACCTCATTAACAATTTTTTTTCCATTTAATGTAAGATCATTGTAACTACTAAAGTTGCCAGCTATATTTTTAAATTCAGTATTATCAAAATTTTGTTTTTTTCCTGCCATAAAAAATCCTGTTATAACCAACAATTCTAATATAAGTTGGTTTTTTGTTAATTAGTAGGTATGATTAAGGAAATTTATAATGTATGTCTTGTTCCTTTATTACCATCAGCTATTTCTTTTGCCTTTTTAACTTGCAATTCATTAGTTGATGGCATTAATGCCATTTTTAAAAGTATTAGAGCCGAAAGGTTCTGGTGCTTTTTTATTACAGCTTAAATATTGTCATCCCAGCTTGAATGTGCCATCTTTCAGTAATTAATGTACTGTTTGCTATTGATGACGCTATATTGCATTATCAGGCAGCATACCTAATATAGGATAGAATCTTTAATCGTTTCAAAACTTCCTCCATTGGCACTATTATTAATTGTATCGCATAAAATATATGTTTTTCCTGAGCCATACTCATTAGATACATAATTAAATTTGGTAAAAATAGATGTAGGATTAATCATTTGTATACGCTCCATATTGATAAATTTAGAAAGGCCGATTCATGCGAGTGAGTCGACCCTTTTTTGAGGTGATAGATTAGTTGGTTAACTGGGGGCGGTGTAAATTCTTAAGTTTTACTTTTTGATACCAGTTTTTGTATTTCGTGAGTTTGTTACTTCTTAGTTTCTCTATGTATCCTTTTGGTAATCGCACTTTTAATATGTTACATATTCGTGCTGAGGTCATATCGCTACATAGAATGTTTTCATATTGATCAAAAGTAAGTGATATTTCTGATGCAATTGTTTTTTTACGAACTGATTTATTCAGCATCTTTCTATTAGTACGTATTTCCCTTTTCTTCAATTGTTATTCTCCATAATTTTTTCTTTTGCTAAGATATTGTTGCAGCCATTTTGTTGCAGCAATACTCGTATCTGGTGTGGAATTGTTGAAATACATCACTTCATCATATTCTTCTTCCAGTCTTTTTAGATTAGATAATATTTCATTTTCTAAATTATCTTTTACTTTCACTTTAATACCTATGTGTATAAGATTTGGCTTTCAGATTTTAGTATAGGTCACGAAAAAACCTTGTTTCATGAGAAAATAACAGTTAATTACTGTCTCTACAGATTATTTCTGTTGAAGGTAATTATATAGCGGTAAGTAATGAATAAAGTAGGGCATCTACTTTATTTTTCTAAACATGATTCAAAACTTCATTTGGCGATAATCATGATTAATTCTGTCTATAGATTCTACCTATAACCATTTTACATGGATAAAGAATAATCAAGCTTTTTGTTTTCCTGTGGGGTACAAAATGGGGTACAGGCTGGGGTACAATGCTCAGTAGTGAGATTCGTAAAACAACCGTATACAAACAAGGGAACTTACATAACTCACTAATTAATAAAGAAATGTAATCACTATGACTCGGGGTGCCCTTCTTTGTGAAGGCTGAGAAATACCCGTATTACCTGATCTGGATAATGCCAGCGTAGGGAAGTCTGATGCCTGACCGCATTCGCCTTCTTGTCCGCCGGTTGGGAGCTACGATGATACAGCCATCTCAACACCTTTCTGCCGCGCAGTTCGCGCCCCTTCTGCACACCTTTCGCCGTCAGTCACCGCTGGTGCACTGCATGACGAATGACGTGGTGCAGAACTTTACCGCCAACGTCCTGCTGGCACTCAATGCGTCACCCGCGATGGTGATCGATGCTGACGAAGCGGCACAGTTCAGCGGCTTTGCGGATGCCCTGCTGATTAACGTCGGGACGCTGACGCGCGAGCGTCAGCGGGCGATGCAGGCAGCGGTTAACGCTGCGCGGGAGGCGGGCACGCCCTGGACGCTCGATCCGGTCGCTGTCGGTGCCCTGACGCTGCGCAGCGACTTCTGCCAGCAATTATTAAGTCAGCAACCGGCGGTGATATGCGGCAATGCGTCAGAGATTCTGGCGCTGGCGCAGCAGGCCAGTGGCGGACGCGGCGTGGATACGCTGCACCCGGCAGATGCGGCGCTCGACGCGGCGCGGCAACTGGCGAAAGAGTGGAACACGCGGGTCATCGTCACCGGTGAAGTGGACTACGCAACCGATGGTCAGCGCACTTTTGCCATTCGTGGCGGCTCTCCCATGCTGACGCGGGTCGTAGGAACCGGGTGTGCGCTCTCGGCGGTGGTGGCCGGGTTCAGCGCACTGCCCGGCGATGGCCTGCTGAATATTGCCGCGGCCTGTCAGGTGATGGCGACAGCCGGTGAAAAGGCAGCGGGGCAGGCGAATGGGCCCGGCAGCTTTGCCACGGCGTTTCTGGATGCACTCTGGACCCTGGAGGGCGATCATGAAACGCATTAATGCCCTGACCATTGCCGGCACCGATCCCAGCGGTGGCGCAGGGATCCAGGCCGATCTGAAAACGTTCTCGGCGCTGGGCGCTTACGGCACCAGCGTCATCACTGCGCTGGTGGCACAAAATACGCAGGGCGTGCAGGCTGTTTATCGCATCGAACCGGACTTTGTCGCCGCCCAGCTCGATTCTGTGCTGAATGACGTGCGTATCGACAGCGCGAAAATCGGCATGCTGTCAGAAACGGCTATCGTGGAGCAGGTGGCGGCGCGGCTGAAGCAGGCGGCGATCCCTTTTGTGGTGCTGGATACCGTGATGGTGGCGAAAAGTGGTGATGCGCTGCTCTCACCGGACGCCGTCGCCAGCGTTCGTGAGCGGTTGCTGCCGCAGGTTTCGCTGATCACTCCGAACCTGCCAGAGGCGGCGGCCCTGCTGGGTTGCGCCATTGCCACCGATGAGACGGAGATGCGCGAACAGGGGCGGGCGTTGCTGGCGCTGGGCTGTCAGGCCGTACTGATGAAAGGAGGGCATCTTACGGCGGCGGAGAGTCCTGACTGGCTGATTACGCCATCGGCAGAGCAGCGGTTCAGCACACCGCGCGTGAAGACCCGTCATACGCATGGCACCGGCTGCACGCTGTCGGCGGCACTGGCCGCATTGCGTCCGCGTCATGACGGATGGGCGACGACGATTGAGGAAGCGAAAAACTGGCTGCAGCAGGCGCTGATGCAGGCGGATTCGCTGGAGGTCGGGAAGGGCATCGGGCCGGTTCACCATTTTCATCAATGGTGGTAAGAGAGAATGCCCGTCTCGCCCGGATAATCAGGCGAGGCGGGCACCCCGCGTGAGGGATTCAGGGGGCTTCAAACCAGGCGCTGTTGCGCTCAGCAATCGGGGTGATGGAGAAAATCATCTCCTGCAGGTGATGACGCATGGCCGCTTCGGCGGCATCGGCATCGTGCTGTTTCAGCGCGGCATAAATCTCTTCATGCTGCTCAATGACCTTTTCCGGCGGTGAGACTTCACTCAGCGTCAGGAAGCGCACCCGATCCATCGTCGCTTTGATATTCTCGACCGTTTCCCAGGCCAGCTTGCAGTCAATGCTTTCCGCGATCAGACGATGAAACTCATCGTCAAGCGTGAGGAACGCCTGGCTGTCATGCCGCTCCGCCGCCATCCGCTGCAGTTGCAGATTGTGCTCCAGCGTCATCAGTGCCGAATCACCAATCTCCAGCGCGGCACGACGAACCACCGACACTTCCACCGCCTCACGGATAAAGCGGCCATCCGCGACCCGCTTAGCGGAGATTTTACGCACGAACGTGCCGCGCTGCGGCAATACCTGTACCAGTCCGGCTTCCGCCAGCTTGATAAACGCTTCGCGCACCGGCTGACGTGAGACGCTGAAGCGTGCGGAGACCTCTTTTTCAGAGAGCAGCGAACCTGGCTGAATCGCGCAGGTGACAATATCTTTGCGCAGATAACGGTAAATCTGCTGATTGACCGGTTCGCTGGTGGTAATGGTATAGGCGCTCGACATGCAGCAATATCCCTATTACGGCTGGCAGACGCCAGCGCGTTGGCAAAGTGTCAGTCTAATCAGCACGCTGCGTCTGCGCCAGCGCTTTATTGTCCCGCCTTCAGCCGCGATTCAGGCACTGATGCACAGTGACACGCGCGCCCTGGGTGGTCAGTTGCTGATACCAGGCCGTCAGTCGGGCAACCACGTCGTCGTTCTGCAGCAAATCATCGCCAAACACTTCGCGGAGGGCGAGCAGCGCCCGCACGCGCGCTTCACCCTCTTCGCTGGCGGCAACACACTCCGCCAGTTTTTTCTGCATCGGATCACGGATCTCAATCGGCTGGCCCTGTTCATCAACGCCGCCCACATAGCGCATCCAGCCCGCGACGCCAAGCAGCAGCAGGTCGCAGCGGCTGCCACGCTGCAGGTGCCAGCGCAGACTGTCGAGCAGGCGCTGCGGCAGTTTTTGTGTGCCGTCGGTGGCGATCTGCCCTGTGCGATGTTTGATGGCACGGTTTTCATAGCGGGCGATCAGCGAATCGGCATAGGCGTTTAAATCCACGCCCTGGGTGCGCAGCGTCGGGGCCTGTTCATCAATCATCAGTGAACGGGCGGCGGCGCGGAAATGGGGATCGGCCACACAGTCGCTGATGTACTCATACCCCGCCAGAAAACCGAGGTAGGCCAGGAAAGAGTGGCTGCCATTCAGCATGCGCAGTTTCATCTCTTCATAGGGCAGTACATCACTGACCAGTTCCGCACCCGCTTTCTCCCACGCCGGTCGGCCATTAACAAAGTTATCTTCAATCACCCACTGAAAGAAGGGTTCTGCTTCAATCGCGACCGGATCTTCACATCCCAGACGCTTGTGCAGCGCGGCCAGTGCGGTGTCGGTCATGGCCGGAACGATGCGGTCCACCATGGTGGAGGGGAAGGTGATGTGCTGCTGAATGTACTCTGCCAGCACAGGATCCTGCCGCTCCGCCAGCTGAGTCACGACATTGCGTGTCACATGCCCATTCTCCGGCATGTTGTCACAGGACATCACGGTGAAGGGCGGTAGTCCCTGCTCGCGGCGACGGCGGATCGCCGCCAGAATGACGCCGGGCACCGTGCGTGGTGTCTGTGGATTCTGCAGATCATGCACGATATCGGGATGATCGCTGTTTAAATTGCCGCTGGCGGGCAGATGGCAGTAGCCCTTCTCTGTGACGGTCATGGAGACGATGGCGATATCCGGCTGGCTCATGGCGTTGATCACAGCTTCAATACCGTCTTTGTCGCCCTTCAGGGCACTGGTGATGACGCCGATCACCCGGGTCTGCTGAGAGTCATCCGCCAGCTCAGTAAGGGTGTAGAGCAGATCCTGCTGACGCAGCGCCGTAATCAATCCGTTGCTGTTGATGAGGTTAACCTCGCAGTAGCCCCAGTCGCTGCCCTGTTCTTCGGCCAGCCTGTCGCTGCACATCGCCTGATGTGCGCGGTGAAAGGCACCAAAACCGATGTGTACCATGCGGGTCTTCAGTTTGCTGCGGTCGTAGGAGGGGCGTTTAACCTCAGCAGGCAGGCGATCAATCTGTAACATAATCCGTCCTTTTGAAAAGCGGGGCGCTCAGCGCCCCAGTCAGCGTTCTGTTAGCGGAACAACACTCAGACCGAAACCGGTTTGTCCTGGGTTTTCGGACTGCGAATCACAAACAAGACCAGGAAGGCGCCCAGCGCGGCGACACAACCGGCCAGCACGAAGGCGCTGTCGAATTTGCCGGTGTGCTGAACAATAAAGCCGGTGACAATCGGCCCGATGATGCCGGAGAGGCTGCCTGTCAGATGGATGAAGCCGCTGATGCTGCCGATGCGACTCTTATGTACCACATCCTGAATGATGGCCCAGTAGATCGCGCCGGTGATGTAGAGAAAGAAAATCGATACCGACATCATAATCACGGCAGGCACGACCTCTTTTATCGTACCCGCCAGCGCCACGCAAATTGCCGCGGCCAGCAGTGAGACCACCAGCACAATTTTGCGTGACAACAACAGCTTGCCGGTGATGTTAAAGATTTTATCGGAGATCCAGCCGCCCAGCGCCAGACCGACGAAACCGACGATCCACGGGATCATGGTGGTGATACTCATCGATTTAATATCCAGGCCGTGTGCCTGCACCAGATAGGCCGGGAACCAGCTCAGGAAGAAGAACAGGATGTAGTTGTAGCAGAAGAAGGCAAACGCCGTGACCAGGATAATCGGCTGGCGCAGGTAGTAACCAAACGGATGAGCCGTTTCTGACAGGTCAACCTCATCGTTCGGACTGGTCGCCTTGAGGCGTTCGATCAGCAGCCGCTCTTCTTCAGTGACGCGCTTGCTCTTCGCCGGATTGTCCGCCGCGAAGAAGAGCCAGAATGTCATCCAGACCAGCCCGATGCAGCAGACAATCACAAACGCCGGACGCCAGCCGTAAGCCAGGGCCAGATAGCCAATAATCGGACCGGCGACGGCACCGCCCAGCGGCGACCCGGCACTCAGTAAGCCCATGGCTGTCGCAGCCTGTTTTTTCGGGAACCAGCCGTTAATCGCTTTGTTAGCCGAGGAGCAGATGGGGCCTTCTGCCATGCCGAACAGCACGCGCAGGATCAGCAGCGACCAGAAGCCGGTGGCCAGCGCGGTCATACCGCAGAAGATGGACCACGCGGCCACCGCTACGGCCAGCACGATCTTAGGGCCAAAGCGGTCGGTGGCGAGGCCGCCGACAAAGTTGAACAGGGCGTAGCCAAAGAAAAAGCTGCCGAAAATCATGCCGAACTGCTCTGCATTGATCGCCAGATCTTTTTCAACCAGCGGAACCGTCAGGGAGAGCGCGACACGATCGAGGTAATTGATCATGTAAACCAGAAACAGCAGTAAAACGAGGGTCCAGCGCAGATTCTTGAACATAAAAACTCCGTGATCTGTTTTCTCTTTTTAAGTGTGCCAGCGCGAACGCTGGCTCAGGACACCTGGTGTTCAGCAACGCATTACCCCATCTGCAGGATCACTTTGCAGCAGGTGCGCGGATCTTTTTCGAACAGGGTCATCGCGCGCTCAATCTCCTGCAGGGGGAAAGTGTGTGTGACCAGTTTTTCCGGCTGGATTAACCCTTTTTCTATCCAGTCGATCACCTGCGGAAAGCGGTTGCTGTTCAGACGTGAGGTAAACAGCGACAGCTCTTTACTGGTCAGGCTCTGCTGGGTCAGGCTGCAGGGTTCACCGGAGAAGCCGAGCAGGCCGATACGCGCCGCCGGTGAGGCGAGGGCGACGGCTTCCGCCAGAATGGCGGGATGGCAGGCCGCATCAATAATCAGCGTGGGCTGCACGCCCTCCAGCTGCGCTGCCAGCGGGATCGCGCTGTTGTCGAACAGCTGGTCGGCACCACTCTGTTCAGCCAGCGCCAGACGTTCCGGCAGCCGATCCACCACCATTACCTTTTTCACCTTATAGACGCCTTTCAGCACCTGAATCGCGGTCAGTCCCATCGGGCCAGCACCATAGATCAGCGCCACGTCGTCCGGCTGCGGCCTGAGAAAGGCCGTGATATTGGCCGCGATGGTAAACGGCTCGACCAGACTGGCGAGCTGGTCGGGAATGGTATCCGGCAGGCGCCAGGCATTGTTTGCCGGTGTCAGCGCATACTCACTGAAACCGCCGTCACGATGCACGCCCGTCACCTGTAGCGTGGTGCAGACGTTGGGGCGGCCCACCGAGCAGGGATAGCAGCTGCCGCAGCTTACGACCGGATCGACGGCAACGCGTTCACCCAGTCGGCCAGTATCGACACCGTCACCGACCGCATCGATCACGCCGAAAAATTCGTGACCAATCACCCGCGGGTATTTCGCAAAGGGATTATGGCCGTGCCAGATATGCACATCTGAGCCGCAGATGCTGGCATAGGCCACCTTCACCCGGACTTCCCCTGGCGCAGGCTGCGGCAGGGGACGTTCAGCGACGACCAGCCTGCCCGGTTCTTCAATTACAACGCTTTTCATAACGGTCTCCTTACCAGTTCCAGAGGGTGCCATCTTCAAGACGGGCGACCGGCAGATAGGCGGGTTCATAGGGATATTTCGCCGCCAGTTTTTCGTTGAAGTTGATGCCGAGGCCCGGCTTGTCGCCAGGATGCATATAGCCCTGGTCAAAGGTCCAGCTGGCGTCAAACAGCTCCATCATCTGCTCAGAGAAGCCCATATACTCCTGCACGCCGAAATTGGGCACCCAGAGGTCAAAGTGCAGCGCCGCGGCCATGCAGATCGGGGAGAGGTCAGAGGGGCCGTGTGAGCCGGTGCGCACCTGATAGAGCGACGCAAAATCAGCGATGCGCCGCATGCCGGTAATGCCGCCCGCGTGGGTAATGGTCGTGCGGATATAGTCGATCAGCTGCTCTTCAATCAGCTGCTTACAATCCCAGATGCTGTTGAACACTTCGCCCACCGCAATCGGTGTGACGGTGTGCTGGCGAATCAGGCGGAAGCATTCCTGATTCTCAGCCGGCGTCGGATCTTCCATCCAGAACAGACGATAATCTTCCACGCTTTTGCCAAAGCGCGCCGCTTCAATCGGCGTCAGACGATGATGCATGTCATGCAGCAGATGCTCATCGAAACCGAACTTATCGCGGATCGCGGAGAACAGTTTCGGGGTGAAATCGAGGTATTTTTCCGTTGACCAGAGCTGCTCTTCCGGCCAGTTACCTTTGGTCGCCGGTTCATAGGCCAGTCCTTTCCCTTTCGCCATGCCGTAGGTGGTCTTCATGCCCGGCACGCCGCACTGGGCGCGAATCGCCTTAAAGCCCAGCTCTTTGTGCTTCGCGTAGTCATCCATCACTTCATCGATGGAGTGACCGGTGGTGTGGCAATAGACCATCACGCCCGTGCGGGAGGCGCCACCCAGCAGCTGATAAACCGGCATGTTGGCCGCTTTGCCTTTGATATCCCACAGCGCCATATCGACCGCCGAGATCGCAGACATGGTGACCGGGCCACGACGCCAGTAGGCCCCTTTGTAGAAGTATTGCCAGATGTCTTCGATCTGATGCGCATCGCGGCCGATCAGCTGCGGGCAGACATGATCTTTCAGGTAGGAGGCGACCGGCAGTTCCCGGCCATTAAGGGTTGCATCACCAATGCCGGTCAGACCCTGATCGGTGGTGATTTTGACGGTGACAAAGTTTCTGCCTGCGCAGGTTACAAATACTTCTGCTTTTACAATCTTCATCCTGTTTGCCTTGAGTCAGCCTTCGATGATGAAAACGTACGCGCATTAATACTACCATACAAGTTAAAAGGGCAGAGTTGTGAAGCCAGTCACATGCTGTTTTTATCGCCAGAAAAAGCGTGAGAAAACAGGGGTGTATGTTAATAAAGGTAACATCAGGAGGGGAGGGAGAAACAAAAAAGGGGGCGCTGCCCCCTCAGCATCAGGAGAGTAAGGCACACTGCGGAGGCAGACGGCAGCTCAGCGCGCCTGCCATTACCTCAATCACAAATTCGCGTCCGGAGAGCGGTTCACCATCCAGGTTAAAGGTCATCTCATGAGGCGAGCGGATCGTCAGTGATTCCAGCTGCGTGGTGACGATGCCGGGATTGTCATCATCGCCAGTCAGGGAATGGAACAGGGTCGGCAGCAGCTCCTGCGCGGTGACGATGCTGACATCAAGCCGCCCGTCGTCAATCAGGGCAGAGGGACACAGTCGCTGTCCGCCGCCTGCCTGACGCCCGTTTCCGATGCCGATCACCAGCGCATCACCCTGCCAGGCAAAATCGGGACCGCTGATCTCACAGGTGTCGGGTTTCAGCGTGTCCATGCGCATCAGGCCGTGAATAAAGTAGGAGACACCCCCCAGCGCCGATTTCAGCTTTTCCGGGGTCTCTGTGGTGATCCGGGTGCCGAAGCCGCCAGTCGCCATGTTAATAAAGTAGTGACTCTGGTTGACCCGGGCCAGATCGATGGCACTCGCTTTGCTCTGAATCGCCAGCCGCAGTGCCGGCTCCATCTCTTCCGGGATACCGACGCTGGTGGCAAAGTCGTTGGCGGTGCCCAGCGGCAGAATGCCCAGCACCGGGCGATGTTCCGCTTCCGAAGCCGCCAGCGCCGTCGCAACTTCGTTGATGGTGCCATCGCCGCCACCGGCAACGACGGTAGCAGCCCGCAGCGTAATCGCCTCTTTGACATAGCGATCGCCGTCGCCTTTCTCAAAGGTGACGCGCACCGCAATCTCAAAGCCTTCTTCCCGCAGGGTCGTGATAGCATCGCGCAGATCGTCATTACCGGCGCCTTTCCCATTCAGGATGAGCAGCGTAAGCGGTTTATTGTCCATTGTGCGTTCCTTGATGATCTACAGAGTAGGAGGGGGAAGGTATAACACAGCTTCCAGCACCAGATTATTGGCGAAAGCATGAAAAAAGAAAACCCGCACGGGGGAGCCGGGCGGGTAAATGAGGTGGTTCCTGGTAAATCTGCCGTTTGTTGTTACTCGTTAGCAGCAGGCGGGACTATAAAGCAGCCCGGCGCAGGGGTCTGTGATCCTGTTCTGATT